>NZ_PPAF01000001.1 GCF_002913045.1 Campylobacter concisus
ATTTAATAAACTTGCAAATATCGACGGGCCAGACGAGAAATTTAAAAAAGCTCTGCAAAGCATTGGAATGGATGCAAACTACTTAAAGGTTGCAATGGCACGCGATGCTAGCAGCGGGCTTGATATGTTTTTAAACACTCTAGCCAAAGTCGATAAAAAGGCTCAAATGGGCGTACTAACTAATCTGTTCGGTACTCAATTTGCCGACGATATGGGCTCGCTAGTAAATGCGATCGGTCAATACAACCAGGCTGTAAATTTAGTAAACGATAAGGGAGCGATCGGCAGTATGGACGAAGCGATGAAGGCTAAACTAGCCACTACTAAAAGCGGACTAGAAAGGCTATCTGAAAGCTTCATAAGCTTGGGTATCACGATAGGTGATGCCTTTTTGCCAACGTTAAATTTAATCGTAAATGGACTTTCAAAAGTGACAAATTCTATAG
>NZ_PPAF01000002.1 GCF_002913045.1 Campylobacter concisus
CATTAAAAGGTGTTTCAAAATGGCAAGAAAAAAACTAGAACAACAAAAAAAATTACAGACTTTCAAAGTAACTCAAGAATTTAAAACTTTTTTGCAGTCGCTGGATAATGCTAGTCAGTTTTTTGTGGATACATTAAAGGCAACACCAGAATATAAAAATTTCGAACGAAAGATCCACGAACAAAACAATACTCCAAGCCTTTTTGCTGAATAAATTTAAAAGCTCTCTAATTAGCACTTAGGGCGGGCGTTGCCCTAATGCTCCACAATTATGGGGTTATAACCCCATACCCCAGCTATTTTAAAGGGGGTTAAGGGGGTGAAACCCTCCTTACGAGCACCCGCAGGATATACAAAACCGCCAGGATTTTGTATATACAAGGGGTATGCTCGCCCACTACATTTTTACCAACGATTGATGACGTTTAGACTTAAGATAAACATTGATAACGTAAGCACTATTTACGCAGAGCATTTCGAACCAGTCTGGCTCATTTTCGGCAGCATAATCAAAGATTTGAGTAAATTCAGTATATCCGTTTTCATCGATAAATTTACGCATAGCTTTTAAACACTCTAAACGGTGCTTTAACTCGCTTTTCTCTGAAAAAAGATACTCATTAGCATCAAAACCGTTAAAAGCTCTTAGATCGCTTGCTAGATACTGAGCTTTTGATTTATCATCAAGGTGCAACATATAGCGGATATTTCCAGCTAGATTATTTATAACTTGTGGATTTGTTGCAAAAATAGCGTCCGTAATCTCTTTGATTTGAGAATAGGATTTTTTGCCATCGAATACCATCACGCAGTGATAATGTGGCTTTTTAGGCTTGCCGTCTTTGTCTATATCGGCATCGTGAAGTGGAGAACAAGCCCAAACTAAATTCAACTCATCTG
>NZ_PPAF01000003.1 GCF_002913045.1 Campylobacter concisus
ATATAAAGAGCGAAAAATTTGCAAAAATGTCTTAAATTTAGTCCTTCACAAGTGCGAAAGGCTTGGCATAAAGCCTGATATCGTGGCGCTTTTTTCAAAAAGTGGCTTTAGCAACGAGCTTTTGGGCTTAAAAGATGAGCGGCTTAGGCTTTATGAGATAAAAGATTATGAGGAGTTGCTGTGAGTGATATCGATATACAAAATGGCCTAAAAAGCCTGATAGAGCAGACCTATCTGATAGAGCGTGAGTATAAAAATTTGACCGCTTCTTATATGAGCTTGCAAGGTTTTATAAAAGATATCGTGGAAATTTTGCCAAATGCCATTTGGGTGCTTGATGAAAATGATGAAATTTTCTTGCAAAACTCGGAGGCTCAAAAGCTTGGCAAAGCGCTAAATTTCGTCCCTAAAGATAAGGGCGAGCTAAACTTTGGCTCACAAA
>NZ_PPAF01000004.1 GCF_002913045.1 Campylobacter concisus
GTCCTGCGTTGGATTCGAACCAACGGCCCCCTCATTAAAAGTGAGATGCTCTACCGACTGAGCTAGCAAGACATTTGCTTAAAAAAGAATTGAGATTATACAAAAAACATTATTACATGTCAAGAAACAAGAAAAATATCTAATATTTTCTACAATAAATGCTGATTATATAAGATTATTTCAAATTATAAAAAAGAATGGTGCGGATGAAAGGACTTGAACCTTCACGCCGTGGGGCACCAGATCCTAAGTCTGGCGTGTCTGCCAATTTCACCACATCCGCACAACAATAGTAAAGTGGTACGCCCATCAGGATTCGAACCTGAGGCCTACGGCTTAGAAGGCCGTTGCTCTATCCAGCTGAGCTATGAGCGCATAAAGTATTTTAAGTGGCGCGCCCGATAGGAGTCGAACCCATAACCTACAGATCCGAAGTCTGTCGCTCTATCCAATTGAGCTACGAGCGCCCAAAATGGGGTGAGTGATGGGAATCGAACCCACGACCCTCAGGACCACAATCTGATGCTCTAACCGACTGAGCTACACTCACCATTTAACATGGTCGGGGTGAAAGGATTCGAACCTTCGGCCCTCTGGTCCCAAACCAGATGCGCTAACCAGACTGCGCTACACCCCGCCTGAGTCGTGTTTGTAAGTTTATGCCACTACCTCATTAAAAAGTCGCATTTTAACTTGTTTTTTTTATAAAGTCAATTAAAAAACACTTAAATTAATAGAAATTATATATAAAAATAATTCAATCAAAAATATTAATTAGCACTTTACTAAATACATAATCTTTTAAACCAGCTAGCTTTCTATGCTTCTCTATTTTGCTATCTACTACAAATTTTAACCTTTATTTCACGGATTTTAAGTAGCTTAACACGAATATTTTACAATGACATTACAACAGAATAAATATCGACCTATTATCTATTATGCATTTTATGCTTATCAAAATTTTACCTTCAAATTTAAACATATTTATCTTTTCGGGCTAAAATTTTTTGATTAACATTTTATCTATCATATCATTAGCTTTTCATCGGCGTAAAAATATTATTTAGCTAACATTTTCTTTTTAGCATAGATATTTATACTTTCCACTGCCAATGAAAATGCCATCGCAAAATATATATATCCCTTTGGAATATGAAATCCTAATCCTTCAGCAACAAGCGTCATGCCTACAAGCACTAAAAATGCAAGTGCTAAAATTTTTATAGTTGGGTTATTATCTACAAAATTAGAAATACCTTTTGACGCTATCATCATTACACCAACTGCTAAAATAACAGCTATGATCATTATCTCTATATGCTCAGCCATTCCAACAGCCGTGATAACACTATCAAGAGAAAAAACAATATCCAAAACAGCTATCTCGCTTACGATAACCAAGAAATTTGCATGTGATTTTTTGCTATTTTTATGCTCTTCGCTTTCGCCAGAAACACTAGAATGTATTTCAAGGGTTGATTTTACAAGTAAAAATAGACCGCCCAGTATAAGCACCAAATCTCGGCCGCTTATGCTAAATTCCGCGATAGTAAAGAGTGGCTTCGTAAGCTTCATGATCCAAAACAATGAGAGTAAAAGTAAAATTCTAGTCACCATAGCTAGCCCTAAGCCAACAATCCTACCACTGCCACGCTGCTCTTGAGGTAGTTTACCTACCAAAATAGCGATAAATATAATGTTATCTATGCCTAAAACTATCTCTAAGCCAGTTAATGTAAGTAGTGATATCCACGCTTCTGGCGAACTAAACCATTCAAACATTTGCTTCCTTTGTTAAAATTTTTATTATGCTATCAGGCAAAATTTCATGCTCTATCGCATGGATTTTGCTCTCCCAATCCTCTAAGCTCATACTATCTTCTCTTTCAAACGTTCTTTGTGCGATGAGTTTACCTCCGTCAAGCTCCTCGTTCACGTAGTGCACGCTAACTCCGCCGAGCATCATCTCGCTCTCAAAGCTCTCTTTTATCGCATGAGCGCCCTTAAAAAGTGGCAATATGGAAGGATGTAAATTTATGGCTTTTATCTTTGATGTAAAAACAGGAGTTAATATCCTCATAAACCCAGCAAGCACCGTTAGTTCAGCGCCGCTTTTTAAAATTTGCTCCACAACTGCAGCGTCAAATTCTTCTCTATTTGCAAATTTGGCACTCTCTATTATCGTCGTATCAAGCCCAAATTTCTTAGCACGCTCTATACCATATACGCCTGGCTTGTTGCAGATACAAAGGCAAACTTCGATTTTTATGCCATTAAAAATTTGATTATGAACTTTTTTAAGTATCGCTTCTAAATTTGAGCCACTACCGCTAAAAAGTACGGCTATTTTTTTCGTAAGCATTTTACTCCTTTTATAATGTCTGTTGGCTCGAGCGCGTAGCTGTTTTTTTTGAAATTTTTAAGGCTAAGCGCATGAGCTAGTGTAGCCGAGATAGCAGCATCCAGTGACTCGTAGCCTTGAGCTAAAAGAGCAAGTACAAGTCCGCTTAGCACGTCACCACTGCCACCTTTTGCAAGCGTATTTTTACCATAAGGCATGATATAAATTTGCCCGTCTTTGGCGATTATCGTATTTGCGCCTTTAAGTACTAGCACGGCCTTAAATTTCTCGCTCCAAGCCTTAGCATAAGCAAATCTATTTTCTTGTAATGTTTTTACGTCGATATCTGCTATATTACAAAGCTTTAAAAGTGAGCAAAATTCCTTTGGGTGAGGCGTCAAAACACAGTTTTCATTTAGCAGATCAAGCACTTTTGCGCTGTAAAAAATATCAGCGTCAAGAACAAGCTTTTTGCTCTTTAAAATTTGCGTATCAAGCTCTTCTATGCCCTTTTTGCCAAGCCCCATGCCAACGGCTCCAGCGTTCATTTTATCGCTTATCTTGCTAGCTTGCATGATATGCGTTGGTAAATTTAAGCCCTGCTCGCCTATCACGCTAACTAGCCCGGCCCCAAAGGCAAATGCCGCCTTTGCGCAAAGCATGCTAGCTCCAACATGCTCGCCAGATATGATAAAAGCATGGCCAAAGTCGCCCTTATTTACGCACTGATTTTTTCTATTTGGAAGCACAAGGTCGCTTTTTTGAAGTAGGTGATAGTTGCTCTCGCACTCATAGTTTTGAGAGCTTATGCCAAGAGTAGCGAGCTTTACCTTGCCAACAAAGTCTTTTGCTGCGTCACTATAAAGCCCAAGCTTTCTAGCTCCCATTGTTATCGTGATGTCCGCCTTTACGCAAGTACCTAGCATCTTGCCGTCACTACTTAGTCCACTTGGTATATCACAAGCGATAGTGTAGGCAGAGCTTTTGTTTATCTTTGAGATAAGCTCTATGTGATTTTTGTCTAAATTTCTATTTAAGCCAGAGCCAAAAAGCCCGTCTATGATGCATTTTGCACCATTTAAGCTATTTTCTACATCTTTACTCTCACGCACTCCAGCAAATTTAGCTCGCTTAAGCTGTTTGGCGGCTAGTGGCTTTAAATTTTTACTAGCTAGAATAAATTCACACTCAAACTCGCCCTCTAGCATCCTTAAGGCACAAAGCACGTCAGCGCCGTTGTTTCCGCTACCACAAACGCCAAGTACTCTCACGCCTTTTTTAAATTTCTTACGGATAAAATTTGCTATGCCGGTGGCGGCGTTTTCCATTAAAATTTCTTCACTGAGGTCAAATTTCTCGCTCGCTCTCTCGTCTAAAACTCTCGTGTCTAAATATAAATTTTTCATTCTATGCCCTAAAACTAAGCGCCTCTAAGATATGGGGCTTTAAAATTTGCTCGCTCTCATCAAGGTCAGCGATGCTTCTAGCCACTCTAAGTGTTCTTTTTATACCTCTTTGAGAAAGATTGTACCTCGAGGCCGCCTTTTGTAAAATTTCTCTTGCTTCATTATCTAATAGACAAAATTTTTCTACTTGTGCGTTATTTAGTTTGCCATTTAGCTCATCTTGATCGCGCTTTTTTTGAAAGATAAAGGCTTTTAAAACCATATCACTCATCTGCTGTGAACTCAAACTCGACCTGTCATTTGGCGAACTCTCGTCCATAGCAACTTTTAAATCAATGCGGTCGAGCACTGGAGCTGAAATTCTTGATTTGTAGTTTTTTATCTCATTTTCGCTGCATTTGCAATTTAGATTGCGAGAGAATAAATTTCCACAAGGACATGGATTTTGAGCGGCTACGAAGATAAATTTAGTCTCATAAGTCACTTTAGAATTTACCCTTGCGATATGAATTTGATTGTCCTCTAGTGGCTCTCTAAGGCTCTCTATCACTTGTTTAGAAAAGTGAGGAAACTCGTCAAAAAAAAGTACTCCGCCATTTGCAAGTGCGATTTCACCGATCTTTGCGACATTTGAGCCACCACCAAATATTGAACTTTTTGTCGAGGTATGATGTGGTGAGCGAAAAGCTCTAGTGCTTGTAAATTCACTATCTTGAAGATTTAAAGAGCGGTAAGCGGCAGACTTTAGCACCTCTTCTAAGCTTTGTGGCGCCATGATATAAACTAGGCGTTTTGCGCACATGCTTTTGCCGCTACCTGGACTGCCTTCAAATAAAATATTGTGCATGCCAACAGCTGCAATAACGCAGGCTCTTTTGGCGCGATCCTGACCCAAAACGTCCTTAAAATCAAGGTCGAAGTTTAAATTTGGAACATATCTTTTGCCAGAAATTTCTATCACATTTGAAAATAGTTCATGAGTAGCGTTAAAACGTATACTTTTTGCAAATTCTGCGTCATTAAAAAACCTAATCGCCTCTTCTAGAGTACTAACCGCATAAATCTCTAAATTTGGGATCATTGAAGCTTTTTGTGCTATCTCTTTTGACACTAAGACTTTTGCGTTTTTTACCTGCGTGCTTAAAAAAAGTAAGATAGAAAATAAATTTGCCGTGCTTTTTACACTTCCATCAAGTCCAAGCTCACCAAATACAAAAATTTTCTCTAAGCTTTTTGCCTTTTGAAGAGCTATAAGAAGAGCGATAGCCAGGTCAAAATGTGAGCCACTTTTTGGCAGATCTGAAGGGGATAAATTTATGGTTATCTTTTGTGCTGGAAAGGAAAAATCAAGTGCTAGAAGTGCTGCTTTTACGCGTTCTGTGCTCTCTTTTATGCTTGTGCTTGCAAGCCCAACGATGCTAAAACCAGGAAGCCCGCGAGAGAAGATAGACTCAACGTCAATTATCTTTAGCCCATCTCCGTAAGTAGCACATCTTAAAGACTTCATGAAACTTTTTCTTTTTTTTGCTTTTTGTATTCCTTGTCAAATTTTTTGCGTTTATTAAAGCCGATTTTTTCTATAAAAAGATGTCCATCTAAATGATCATTTTCATGCTGGATAGCGATAGCTAAAAGCCCATCAGCCTTTAAGCTTTGCTCTTTGCCAAAGCGGTCTTGATATTTGATAGCCACAACCTTATTTCTTTTTACATCTTCATAATATCCTGGCACACTAAGGCAGCCCTCTTGATAGACACACTCACCCTCACGTAGTTCAAATTTTGGGTTTATGATTTCGATTAAATTTTCTTTATCTTGCACGCCCTCGTCATTGGCTAGATTTATAATAAAAATTCTTTTTGCGACACCTATCTGAATAGCTGCAAGACCGATGCCCTCTTTTGCAATCATCGTATCATACATATCATCAAGTAGTTTGTGAAGTTCCTCATCAAAATTTTTAACATCTTTTGAGACTTCATAAAGTTTTTTATTTGGATAAGATAAAACCTCTAAGATCAAGCCCAAACTCCTACTTATTCACCCAAAAATATAGGCTGCTCATCATCTTGTGTTAGTATTAGTTGATCTAACGAGTAAGAGATTAATTCTTCAGCACTTCTTGTTTTTGTTATCATGCTTGAAACTACTTGGATATCAAGCTTGCACTCTTCACCATCTATCTTCCAAGGTATAGATGAAAGCATATTTAAAATTCTGCTACCAGCTTGTTTAGTGCCATTTTCATCAGTATATTTCATAACCATAGCAAAACAGCCATCACCGTAATGAGCTACTATATCGCTTCTTCTAGAAGTTCTTAAAAGAAGCTGCGATATAGCTTTATACATATTGTTTCGCTCTTTTAAATTTTTTACACGATTTGTAAATCTGTCTTTTGCTCTTACTAGTAAAAACGATGCGTTATAGCCATATCTCTTAACGGCTTCTACTTCACTTTGCACTGTGGCTACTAGAAATTTTTTATTATAGACGTCATATGTCGTATCATAAATCGACTGCTCTTCAATAGATTTAAGCATTTTAGCTACTTCGTCATAGCTTACTTTAATGACATCAAGATGCTTATCCATAAGGCTGTTTAATTTTATTAGGTCATGATTAAATGCGCTTAAAACATTTTGAAGAGCTAGGATATTTGTATTATTTTTGAGTGCATCCATGCGCTTTTGCACTAGGCCTCTCATGATGCCTAAATTTTTATAGATTAGCACCACGGCTTGAAGCATGCTTTTTATTTGGATAAATCCTTGCTTTATCTCTTTTTCAATAGAGATATTACTGCCTGATGGTACTGATATCTCGGAATTTATGACTATCATATCACCGATCTCTTTTCTAAATTCATCAGGCTGCCCATCAAGCATTTTCTCAAAATAAATAGAGTAATTGTTTGGCGTAGATGGAACATTATCGTCGCTTAATTCATGCAAAACATTTTCTGAAAATTTGTAGATATCTACCTTTTCTTTTTCTAGAATATGTTTTACCTCAACCGCTTTTTTCTTAGGGTCTGGTGCATTATCTATCTTTATCACTTTGGGCCTTATTTAAAACTTTTCTCCAAAATTTTATCAACAAGTCCGTACTCTTTGGCTTCGGCCGAACTCATAAAGAAGTCACGTTCAGTATCTTTTACGATCTTACTTAGCTTTTGGCCTGTATTTTTGGCTAAAATTCCATTTAAAATCTCTTTCATACGCAAAATTTCACGAGCTTGTATCTCGATATCAGTCGCTTGTCCTCTAGCACCGCCAAGTGGTTGGTGTATCATGATGCGAGAATTTGGCAACGCATATCTTTTACCTGGCGCGCCACAGCTTAATAAAAATGCACCCATACTAGCAGCTTGGCCGATACAGATCGTGCAAACATCTGGCTTTATGTAGTTCATCGTGTCATAGATACTAAAGCCACTTGTTATCACACCACCTGGTGAGTTTATATATAGATAGATATCTTTATCTGGATCCTCAGCCTCTAAAAATAGAAGCTGAGCGACGATAGAAGCAGCCATGCCGTCTTCTATCTCGCCACTTAGCATAACGATCCTATCTTTTAAAAGACGGGAATATATATCATAGCTTCGCTCACCTCTGCTAGTTCTTTCAACTACGACAGGAACGTAATAGCTCATTACTCAGCCTTCTCTTTTTTGCTTGCTTTTTTCTCGTCTTTTTCTTTATTAAAGAGCTCGCTAAATAGCTTCTCTTCAATCATTGACATCTTTATAGCTGGAAGCATGCCTTGGTTGCGGTACATCTCAAGGTGTGCTTTTGGATCTTGTCCGCTTCTATACGCCTCAAAATAGATCGCTTGAACAACCTCTTGATCGCTCACTTTCACGCCTCTTACGCGAGCTAGTTCATCGATGATGAAAGTTAAGCGAACGCTATTTTCAGCGTCTTTTCTAAACTCGTCACGTTTTTTAGAAAGAGCATCTTTGTCCTCTCTAAATTTTTTCATATCATCTGGAGTAAATGAGCTCCATGCGTTTCTAAACTGCATATCGATCTCTTGCTCAACGATATTTTTTGGTACGTCAAATTTAAATTTCTCGACCGCAGCTTCAGCAAATTTTGGCTTAAGCTCATCATTTATAAGTTTATAAATTTTCTCTTGGCGGATTTGCTCTTTTATACGCTCATCAAGTAACTCTTCAGTTGGTTTTTCTTCATTTGGAAGTAGAGTTTTTAACATCTCTTCATCTAGTTTTTCAGGAATTTTTCTCTCTTGAATTTCATGAAGTTTTATTTTAAAGATAGCGTCTTTACCAGCTAAATGTGCAGCTCCGTAGTTTTCTGGGAATTTAACCTCGATATCTTTTTCGCCACCAGCTTTTATGCCTACCATGCCATCTTCAAAGCCTGGGATAAATTGATTTGAGCCTATCTCAAGCACATAGTTTTCAGCCTTGCCACCATCAAATGCAACACCATCAACAAAGCCTTCAAAGTCAAATTTAGCAAAGTCACCAACCTTTAGACCTCTTTTGCCATCAATTTTTTCAAGTGGAGCTATCATTTTTAAAAGTTCAGTTTTTTTCTCATCGATGTCTTTTTTCAAAACACGTGGGTTTGAAAACTCAGGTATCAAGCTCTCATAGCCGCTCACATCAACGCTTGGCTTAAATGAAACTGTTAGCTCAACATCAATCTTGCCATCTTTTCTGTCAAATTTTGAAACGATAGGCTCGCCAATAAGATCATCGTTTTTCTTGCCTGCTTGTTTTATAGCCTCATCAACAACATCTCTTAAGACATCTTGTTCAGCATCGTTTGTTAGCTCTTTCTCGTAGCGTTTTAGCACGACAGCAACTGGAACGTGACCTTGCCTAAAGCCATCTACTTTCATAGTTTTTGCTGCTTTTTTTGCTAGCTTTTCTACGCTAGACTTTATAGCATCTGCACTTATAGTCGTGATTGCTAGAGTATTTACGCTATCTAGAGCTTTTGTTTTGATTTCCATCTAATTCCTTTATGAATACAAATTTTTAGCCCAAAATATAGCAGAATTTTCCTTATTTCATTGTAAATTTGTAAATTTTTATAGATATAAAAGGCGTTTTAACGTAGAATCTAGCAATAAAATTATGGAGAAAATTTATGCAAGAGAGTTTTGAAAATTCGGTTAAAAATATGCTAACTATTATCGGTGAGGATCCAAACAGAGAGGGACTTTTAAAAACTCCTGAGCGCGTTTATAAAGCTTTTAAATTCCTTACCAGTGGGTACGAGCAAGACCCAAAAGAAGTCCTTGGTGACGCGCTATTTACTAGCTCAAATAATGAAATGGTTCTCATGCGAAATATTGAGTTTTACAGTCTTTGCGAGCACCATTTGTTGCCTATTATTGGCCGCGTACATGTAGCATACATTCCAAATGGCAAGGTCGTTGGCCTTAGTAAAATTCCACGCATGGTAAATATCTACGCAAGACGCCTTCAAATCCAAGAGCAGATGACTGAGCAGATCGCAAAGGCACTTGAGGACGTAATCGCTCCAAAAGGCGTTGGAGTCGTCGTCGAGGCTAGACATATGTGCGTTGAGATGAGAGGTGTGCAGAAGATAAACTCAACCACTACGACCTCGGCTCTTAGGGGCTGCTTTATCAAAAACGCAGACACAAGACGAGAATTTTTCTCACTTATAAATTCGCCTAGGGAAACGCATTTTTGAGCTTAGAGCATATAAATTTAAAGCTTAAAGAGGGTGTGAAACTCTCAAACACCTTTGGCATCATAACTAAAATTACAGCTACGACTATCGAGATCACTGGACTTCGTCCAAGCATCGGCGACATCGTGCGTATAGTTGCAAAAGACAAGAGTAAAAACGGCCTTGGCATGGTCACACAGATAAAGACAGATGGCGCTTATATCAGCCCATTTGGCTTTGTTGAGGGCTTTAGGATAGGCGACTTTGTCTATGAAAGCGATCAAGGTATGAATATACCAGTGGGGCCAAATTTGCTTGGTCGCGTGGTTGATCCATTTATGAAGCCAATAGACGGTAAAGGCGCGATCGATACGACTGAGTATATGCCAATCATGAGAGCACCAATTGACGCCATGAAAAGGGGTCTTATAAACGAGCCTTTTAGTGTTGGTATAAAGACGATAGATGGGCTACTCACTTGTGGCAAAGGGCAAAAGCTAGGAATTTTTGCAGGATCTGGCGTGGGTAAATCAACCCTCATGGGCATGATCGTAAAAAACACACTTGCTCCGATAAAAGTAGTAGCGCTAATAGGCGAACGTGGTCGCGAGGTGCCTGAATTTATCGAAAAAAACCTAGGCGGCGACCTGGAGGGCACCGTGATCATCGTAGCGACTAGTGATGACAGCTCGCTCATGCGAAAGTACGGCGCATTTTGTGCGATGAGCGTGGCTGAATACTTCAAACAGCAAGGTAATGATGTGCTTTTCATCATGGATAGCGTGACACGTTTTGCGATGGCACAGCGTGAGATCGGCCTTGCGCTTGGCGAGCCACCGACCTCAAAAGGCTATCCGCCAAGTTCGCTCACACTCTTGCCTCAGCTAATGGAGCGTGCTGGTAAAGAGGAGGGCAAGGGCAGCATCACGGCATTTTTCACAGTGCTCGTCGAAGGCGATGACATGAGCGATCCGATAGCTGACCAAAGCCGCTCTATCCTAGACGGACACATCGTACTAAGCCGGGAGCTAACAGACTTTGGAATTTACCCACCCATCAATATCCAAAACTCGGCCTCGCGTGTCATGGGCGATGTGATCAGCAAAGAGCACAAGCTAAATGCGATGAAATTTAAGCGTCTTTACTCGCTTTTAAAAGAAAACGAAGTCTTGCTTCGTATCGGTGCTTATCAAAAGGGTAGCGACAAGGAGCTTGATCTTGCGATCTCAAAGAAAGAATTTATGGAAAATTTCTTGAAACAAAGCTCAGAAGAGACCTTTGCGCTCGAAGAGGTCGAAGAGCTGCTTGATAAGATCAATCAGTAGATTTCTAAAATTTATAAACCTTTCTATAAAATTTGGATACTAAAAATATAATCAAAATTTCTATACTCATTGCAAAGTGATCGCTCATTACTTCTTTGCTTCGGATGTAAAAATTGCGCTCAAGGACCTATAAATTTCTATTTTCTCTTTTTTGATTTCAAAAAGTGCTACTACAAACATCGTGAAAGAGAAATTGAAAATTATGAGGCTTTTTATTTTAAACTTAGTGAGAACGGTTTTTGTGTTATACAAAACGACAAAGTATTAAAAACTATTTCTAAGCACAATACGCATCCCAAACAGCGATCACAAAGTGTGCAAATTCTAAAATTTGGGATTTTTTGACAAAAATTACTTATTTGCAAACTCTGCAGTAGTGAATTTGAGACAAGTGAGCAAGTTAAATTTATACTAAGTGATTATGCGCTGATATCTGTTTTGCTGTAAATTTTGGTAGCAATCATGGCGTAAATTTAACTATGAAAGCAAAATTTTACATTTAGATTGGTAATCCATAGCACTTTAGACTTCGCCTCGTGGCGCGAAACATATACTACATGAGATAGTAAATTTTGAAAGAGATTAAGAGCCAAATCCCATCTTCTTATCTTCGCCAAAACTTGAGTTTAGCTCGCGCTCTATCGTGGTTTTGAAGTCCTCAAAGGTAAAAATCCCATCATCTTTTATCGCCACTTTCAAAGCAGTATTTTTTAGTGCAAGGACGATCTGTGCGCCACTTAGGTTAAACTCAGCCAGCCTTTCAACACTAAAGCCATCTTCAAAGCTCGCGTTCTCAGGCAAAATTTTACGCCAAATAGCAAGTCTGCCGTTAAAATCAGGCTTTTTAAACTCGATCTTGTAGTCAAACCTTCTAGAAAACGCAACATCAAGGCTTTGTAAGAAATTTGTCGTAGCGATCAGCACGCCCTCAAAGCGCTCGATCTGCTCTAAAAAGATATTTTGCATTTGATTATGCATCTTTTCAGCCCCGCTCGAGCTCTCCACTCTCGTGCTTAAAAACTGATCGGCCTCGTTTAGCAAGAGCACTGGCTCGCTGCCACTTTTTTTGCAAATTTCTTTGTAAGTATCAAAAATTTTCCTTACATTTTGCTCGCTCTCGCCGACATATTTGCTTAAAATTTTTGAGCAGTCAAAGCTTAGAATTTGCTTCTTTAGGCTCTTTGCAAGCCCAACCGCGCTCATTGTCTTACCAGTGCCAGGCTCGCCGTAAAAGATGATCTTGGCGTCTATATTTTTTCTAGTTTTTATGCCCCAGCTGCTAAGTCTAGCGAGCACTTTTTTATCGACTTGCTTTAGTATCGTGCTTAAAAGCTGCTTCGTCTTTTCGTTTAGCACGACGTCTTCTAGGCTAGTTACTGGCTCTATTAGCTCAAAAATTTCTTGTTCTTTTACTAGGCTTTCGATCTTGATTTTCTTGCTATTTTTGTCATTTTTTGGGTGCATTATGCTTTGCAAAATATCTTCATTTATAAAAAAGCTTTTGCTCACATTTCCATAAGCGTTTAAAATCTCATCATAATCAATCAGCGCACCTTCAATAAGCCTTGAGCCGTCCTCTAAAAGTGTACGATTTTTGATGCGTTCAAGCTCGTCTTTGCTTATTAGCCCAACTAGCGTGTTTAGATCGCGGCCATTTTCAAAATCTCCCGCATATTCCTCTTTTAAAAGGGCTAAAAATATAATCTGCTCTTTTTCATCGAGCGAGTTTTCTTTAAAAATTTGCTCTATCTTTAGGCTGATCTTGCTTAGTTTGACGCGCTCGTTAATTCGCTTTGTAAGTTCAGAAATTTGTTCATTTATTCGCTTTTTGGCATCACTTGAGCCATCGCCAAAAATAGCAGCCTTTGAGTAAAGCTCCACCTTTAAAAACTGATCTTTTAAATACTCCAAATGATCCTCATATGGCGTAAGCTCTGGTAAATTTATATCAGCGTTGCCATCTTCAAGAATTTTTAAAAATGTGGCTGATAGAGAAATTTCAGAATGAAGCAACGAAAGTAGCCCTTGAGCTGAAGCTCTTTGCGTGCTCTCAGGTATTTTAAAAAGACTATAATTTTGTACAATCCAACCGCTATCAAGCAAATTTTTTATAAATTTTAGATACAAAAGCTGCTTATCATTTTGTGTGCCAAAGACTGCTCCAAGTAGCTCAAAAACGCTCATATTAGCTGTTCCTTGCACATAAGCTTTACTTAGATATTTTAAAATTTCTCCCTCTTCATCGCCGCACTTTATCAGCTCGTAAATTTTGCTTTTTTTAAGATCTTGGTTTAAAAAATCAAGCAAGTATTTCACTAAAATTTATCCTTCATCTGCTCTATTTGCTCTTTTAATACACGTTTTAGCACCTTGCCAGTAGCATTTCTAGGCAACTCTTCGGCAAAATAGATACTCTTTGGTATCTTGAAATTTGCTAAATTTTTCTTCAAATGCTCTCTTACTGTTTTTTCATCAAGATCCATGCCCTCTTTTACTTGTATGAAAGCGACGACCTCTTCATCGGCATGTACGTCTTTTACGCCAATTACCGCTGTTGCTTCAACTGCTTCAAGTTTGTAAATAACCTCTTCGATCTCGCGCGGATAGATGTTAATGCCCTTTGATATGATGAGGTCTTTTTTACGATCAACGATATATATAAAGCCCTCTTCATCGACTTTGCCAAGATCTCCGGTCTTTAACCAGCCGTTTATTATGGTCTCATCAGTGATGCTTGGCATACCATAGTAGCCTTGCATGACGCAATCACCCTTTATGATGATCTCACCGATCTGGCCAACTGGAAGCTCCATCATCTCATCATTTACGATCTTTACCTCATAGACATCAAGTACAGGCCCTACACTTAAAAGCTTTTGTTTATCATATAAATTTGCAGCTACGACTGGCGAGCATTCGCTAAGACCATATCCCTCAACAAGTGTTGCGCGTGGAAATTTCACTCTAAAGTCATCTATCGTCTGCTTTGCAAGCGGAGCTGCACCACTTACAAATAATCTAATGCGGTTAAACCATCTAAAATACCAAGGAATTTTTGCCTTGCCGATAGCTGTATAGATGGCTGGGATTCCTAAGAATACAGTTACACGCTTTAGCAAAGTTTGTTTTAGTACATTTGAAAACGGAAATACTGACTTTACAAGTACCATCGATGCACTCGCAAATATCGGAAGCAACACCATTGCAGTTAGCGTAAAACTATGAAACATAGGCAAAAATACAATAAACCTATCGCTCGTTTTAACAATAAAACGATCATGAGCTCCAATTAAATTTGAAAAGATATTTTTATAGCTTATCATCGCACCTTTTGGCTTGCCGGTAGTGCCCGAAGTGTAAATTATATGCATTAAATCATCTATTACCGGATACTTTGTGATACTAAGAGCATATTTGTGATTTAGAGTTTCTGTAAAATTTATGTTTTTAACAAGACCATTATTTTCATAGCCCTTACTCATATCCTCTTTTGAAATTTGAGGCGTTGAGGTGAGATACGCGCTCTCGCCATACTCTTCGTCAGTGTCTATATATTCATCCTTTGAGGCACTTTGAAGTTTCTTTGGTATTGCTCCGATCCAGATTATCTTTCTTAAAATTTCAAGATCATTTAAGGCGATTAACTCTTTTGCAAGCGAGCTAGACGCAAAAAGCACCTTTGCACCGCAATCATTTATGATATATTCAAACTCATTTGCTTTTAAAAAAGTATTCATAGGCACTGCAATACCGCCTATTGCGGTTGTCGCAAGGTATGAGATGATAAATTCTTTCGAGTTTGTAACCGCCATAGCTACTTTATCACCAAATTTTACTCCAGCAAGCTGCAAATAAGCTGCCACTTTATCGACATTTTGCTTTAATTCGCGATATTTTAGTTTCTCTTTTTCTTCAAAAAGAACTACTTGATTTGGATTTTCCTTTGCTACTTTGGTTAAAATTTCATAAAAATTATTATAAGAGTATCGCATTATTGACCCTAACTAAAATGTATATTTAAAAGTCGTACCAAGGATTTGGATCGTACCAGTATCAAATTCCCCTGACATTTTTGTGGCAATACTATTGGTAATACCTGTCGCACGCTTCTTATCACGGTGCTGATAAACATATCCAAGTGCCATTTCAAGATTTGGTGTAAATTTATAATTTACTCCAAAAGAATATACCTTAGACGTAGTATTTGGAAGCTCTAATCCAGTATGCTTGCTACTTGTAATGTCTTCATCATAGGTAAAACCAGCCATTAGTCTAAATTTTTCATTGACATCATAGGCAAGACCTAATCTATACGTATTTGTATCTTTTGCATTTTTTATGACTGGATCGTCCATAAATCTTGCAAAAGCTGGATGCGAGTGAGCTGGACCTTTATCCATGTATTCAAAGTCATAGCCTTTAAATTTAGACCAATACGTCCTCTCAAAAGCTAGCAAAAGAGTAAAATCGCTAAATTTATATCCAGTTGCAAGCACAAGCTGTGCAGGAAGTGGGATCTCAACTTTTGTTTTGCCATGGTAGCTTATAGGTAGGTTATAAAAATCAGCATCTGTATGGCCTTTAAGTTCTAAATTTACATTTGAGCGGTAAGTAACAGCAAAGCTTAAATCTTCAATAGGTCTATAAGTAAGCGCGACATTATAGCCATAGCCCATACCATCGCCTTTTATCTCTCTGTAGCCTATTCGTCCAAAGTCACTTGCTATCTTACCTTTTGTGTAAACACCTCTAGCGCCAAGAGCAACGGCAAGTTGATCATTTATGCGGTAAGCCACGGTTGGATTTAGCTCAACAACTTGTAGCTTAAACCTTTTAGCGGTAAATGCGGTAGCTGGATCCTCCCACGATACACCAACAGCAGCAGGAACGGCAAGAGCTAAACCAAATTTCCAGTTTTCATAAATTTCTGGCGTTACAAAACTAAATGTACCAGCTAGTGAGTCAAATTTTTCCGACCTGTAGCTTTTGCCACTATCACTTTTAAACTCAAGCTTATTTATATGAAACCAGCCAAGGGTACTTTCTATGTGATGGCGTCCATCTAAAAACATCATATTTGCAGGGTTAAAATACGCCGCATCAGCCCCAAAACTAAAGGCTACGTTACTAGCAGCAAGACCTAAAGAATCAGCACTTTGCTCAGGAACTTTATAACCTCCAGCATTTAGCAAAGTAGATGCCATAATAATGCTTAATAGCACTTTTTTCATAGTTTTTCCTTTTCGAAATTTCTTAAAATTTTTATCTCGTCTTCCCAAATACTCTCGTCAATCGTCTCTAATATTAAAGGAATTTCGCCTATTTTATCATCATTTATTATATTTTTAAAGGCACTAAATCCAAGCTCACCCTTGCCAAGGCTCTCGTGCCTATCTTTTTTCGAGCCAAGTCCAAATTTTGCATCATTTAAATGCATGCCGGATAAAAATTTATAGCCAATGATCGCATCAAATTCCCCCATAGTTTTAGCGTAGGCCTCTTTACTTCTTAGATCATATCCAGCAGCAAATGCGTGACAGGTATCAAAGCAAACACCAACTCTGCTCTCATCGTCTACTCGCTCTATTAAATAAGCAATCTGCTTAAAACTAAAGCCTAAATTTGAGCCTTGTGCAGCTGTATTTTCGATGACTAGCTTTACGCTACTTGTGCGCTTAAGTGCCACGTTCATGCAGTTTGCGATATTGTCTAAGCACTCTTTTTCGCTTATTTGTTTTAGATGTGAGCCTGGATGAAAATTTAAAAGCCCAAGCCCAAGCTTACTGGCGCGATCTATCTCATCCACAAAAGCTTCAAGCGACTTTGCTCTTGCCTCCTCATCTGGATGGCCTAAATTTATCAAGTAACTACTGTGTGGCAAAACATGCTTAGCACTTATCCCAGAGGCTTTTAGATTCGCCTTAAACTGCTCTATCTCGCTACTACTTAGCTCTTTAGCGCTCCATTGACGTTGATTTTTTGTAAAAAGTGCAAAAGCATTTGCTCCTATTTTTGCAGCATTTAATGGAGCGTTGAACACGCCTCCAGCCGCGCTTACGTGAGCTCCTATATATCTCATTTTAGCTCTTTTATTATTACTCTTATTTTATTTTTGCTATCTATAAATTTGACGTAGTTGTCACAAACCTCATATTTTATAAAATATGAACTTAGATCTTGACTAAAACCACACTCCGTATTTATCAAACCTTTGCCATCATAAATCTTTTCTCTTTGCAAAATTTCTTCAAAAAGGCTCTCGTAGTGCGGGGCTAGAAAAAATTTCTCATTAAACTCAGTCTTGTTAAAGCAAGCGCTATTTATGCAAATTTTATCTCTTATGCTTATGTTTGCGGTGTTTACGCCAGAGCTATAAATTTGCAAATTTAGCTCATTTTTATATCTATGGAAAAATCCAACATCATTTATCTTTATCATTGGAGAAAATAAAGTAACTTGAAAAGCTTGTGAATTTTGAGGCGTTTTAGTAGCCACGCAGCCTGTAAAAATAAAAACAGACAACAAAGTAAATAAAAAATTTTTCAAAAATTTTTCCTTATTAATCTAAAATTAAGTATAAAAGAAATATAATCCCAACTTCATAACCGACATGTGGCCCATTCGTCTAGCGGTTAGGACATCGCCCTTTCACGGCGGTAACACGAGTTCGAGTCTCGTATGGGTCACCACTTCTAAAAATCAAAATCTTATCCATATAAGCTTTAAAATATAGTTAATCTTAAATATTATTTTTAATTATTATTTTAAATTTTACTGGACTGTGCCGCTTTCAATTAAATGTGTTATTAAAATTTTAAAACCAAGAAAAATTAGTATTGCTCCGCCTAAAAACAAAGCCTTTTTCTCTAAAATTTCACCCATAAATTTACCAATGTAAAAGGCGGCTAAGCTTAACACAAAGCAGACTACACCGATGATGAGTGCGCTTTTAAATATATTAACCACCTCAAAGCTAAGCGTGACACCAATGGCAAGCGCGTCGATGCTCGTAGCAAATGCGCCTATAAAAATGATCTTAAGATCTATGCCCAATAACTCACCAACTTCGCTACTACAGGCCTCTTTTAGCATTTTAAAGCCAAGAAAACAGAGTATAAAAAATGCGATGAAATGATCAATAGAGCTTATAAATTTAGCAAAGCTAATACCAAGGAAATAGCCAACAAGCGGCATAAGAAACTGAAAAAAGCCAAGCATAAATGCGATAAATAAAATTTTGCTAAGAACCAAATTTTTATACCTTGCACCATTTGCCATATTTAGTGCCGCACTATCCATGCTAAGAGCAAAGCTGAGAAGTAAAAGCTCCATAAAACCCCTTTAAAAAGGCACGAATTGTAATCTAAAAAGATTAAATTTATTTTAAGTGTTTAGATATTTTTTGTATGATTTTGCATTAAATTTAAAAAAGGAGAAAAGATGAAAAGATCTCTTATGATACTTTGTGGTGCGCTTGCTTTAAATTTACAAGCCGCAAGCATGGATGATATGATAAATAAAGGCGTCAAAATAGCCACTCACGCATCAAGCGGTGACTACAAAAGCTTGGTTAGCGAGGCGCTAAATGCTGCTGTTAGCGAGCTTTCAAAAGAGGGCTTTATAAACAACGCCACAGCTAAAATTCCACTTCCAAAAAGTCTTGAGATGGCGTCGAATTTAGCCAAAAAAGTGGGCGGCGAGAAGTGGGCGCAAGACCTTAGCAAGTCGATAAATAACGCCGCAACTACGGCCGTGCCAAAGGCTGCTGAAATTTTTAGCGAGAGCATAAAAAATATGAGCGAGGCAGACGTCAAAAAGCTCTTTAACGGCGGCAACGACAGCGTTACGAAGTATCTGCAGGAAAGCTCCAGCCAAAAGCTAAAGGCGGCATTTACGCCGATAATTGAGAAAATGATGAGCGATAATAGCTTTGCGACTGCCTATAATGGGCTAAATTCTTTCATCGGCAACTCAGTAAAAAACAACGAAACGATAAAATCAGTAAAAAACCTAGCTAAAAATTTAGGCGCAAGCGAATATGTGCCAGATGATGGCGAAGACCTAAACGCATATATCACGAGAAAGACGCTAGATGGGCTATTTAACGTGATGAGCGAGAAAGAAAAGGGGCTAAGAAGCGGCTTTAACCTAGATAGCGGCAAAAAGGTGCTAGACTCGATCTTTAAATGAGAAATTTGACCGCTCAAAACAGAGCCGACATCGCTCTTATCGTAGTTTCCATCGTTTGGGGTGCTACGTTTTTACCCATGGCAAACGCACTAAAGACAAATGGCGTCTTTGTCATGCTTTTTTGTCGGTTTTTTCTCTCGGCTATCTTTATGGGCTTTGTCGCGCTTAAATTTACTAAGAAATTTGATAAAAAGAGCGTCTTCTACGGCGTTATCCTTGGTGCGGTGTTGTTTTTGTCATTTACAACGCAGACTTATGCCCTAAAGCTTACATTTAGCTCTAGCGTCGCCTTTATCACTGGGCTTGAGTGCGTGATAGTGCCTTTTATGACAGCACTTATTTTTAAAAATAAAATAACCATTTTTGCTATTTTTGGTGCGCTTATTGCCATTTTTGGGCTTTGGCTTTTAAGCGGAGCCACTCTTGCTTTAGGAGCTGGTGAGGTACTTGCCCTACTTTGTGCCATATTTTACGCACTTTACACAAGCTTAAATGGCCACTTTGTAAGAAAATGCGAGCTTTATTTGCTTGTGTTTGTGGTATTTCTCACCGTCTCTTTACTCTCATTTGTCTTTGCGTTTATTGAAGGTGGTGTGGTGCCAAATTACGATAGGGAATTTTTTATAGCAATTTTTATCACTGCATTTATTGGCACCATTTTTTGCTACTTTGTACAAACTATCGCTCAAAGATATACAACAGCCAGCAAAGCAGCTTTATTTTTCTGTCTTGAGCCAGTTTCTGCTGGATTTATCGGCTATTTTTTCGCTGGTGAAAAGCTAACTCTCATACAAATTTTTGGCGCGATCTTAATAATCTTTGGAGTTATTTTTAGCGAATTTGGTAAAAAAATTTTCTCTAGATCAAAACTAGCTTAAAATACAAAAAGCTTCATCTGCGACTCTATCTTTTCATCTATAAACTCGCCATCAAATCTCTCTTTTAACATCGCTAAAACCACCTTTTCATCGTAGCTTTTAGCTCCGTTTATCTCAAGGTGCCAGCAGATATTCTCAGCTGCTTCTTGCATGCTTCGTCTAGCGATCCTAGTTTCGTTTAAAATTTGACTCTTATAAGCGATGCCTTGCTCGTTTAGCCACGCTTCAAGCCTATCTACTACGTTTTTTTGAGAGAGCACGCGGCCAAATTTTTCAAAAAATGGCTCAAGTAAATCAGAGCTTCTAGGCTTGTCCCAGCCAAGATAGAGCTTTTGCTTGGCGCAGTTTTGAAATTTCACAAAGTCCTCATCGCTCGCAATGGCCGGGCTCATCGTGCAAATAGCGATATTAAAGTACTTTGTAGGCTTAAATTCTCTCCAAGAGCAAACCTCGCTGGTTAAATTTGTCACGCCAAATCTTTTGGCATCTTCATTTAAAATTTCTATCATATTTTTTGAGCTATCAATGCCAGTTATATCTTTTGCAGTTTTTGACAAAAATATCGTCCAAACACCGGTACCACAGCCTATATCAAGAATTTCTTTACCGCTAAAATCAACTCCCCAAGCTAAGGCTTTAGCAAAAATTTGTTGCTGAATAGCACTTACTTTGCCATCAAACCTTTGATAATTTGACGCCTTTTTATCCCATAAATTTTGCATTTTAGCTCCTTATTTTTGGTTATAATTCTAGCAAAAAAGGCTAGAAATGAAAGATTTTATATACAAAGTAACAATCCCACCACAAGCCATTGATATGCACGGACATATGAATAATGTCTATTATTTCACGCTTATGCAAGAGGCCGCATTTGCCCACTCTGCAGCGGTTGGCGACACGGTTGAGGCGCAGTATAAAAGAGGTGAGATCTGGCTCATTAGAAAAAATGAAGCCAAATATATAAAAAGCGTAAAATTGATGGATGAGATAGAAATTCATACTTACACACAAGCTGAAGGCAAGGCGACTTCGTGTAGATATTTTGAGTTTAAAAAAGATGACGAGTTAATAGCAACTGGCAAGACCGAGTTTGTTTATGTTGATCTAAAAACAAATCGTCCAAAAGCCATTCCGGCTGAGATAATCGCTCTTTACTCGTGATCACACTCATCACAAACTCCTTTTATCACGGCGCTTTTTATATTTTTAGCGACGTTTAGATGTGGCATATCGATGTTTGTGACTTTATGACAAACATCGCAGATAAAGTACGCTTTTGCCTCATTTGCTAGTTCGTAGTAGCTTTTATGATTATTTTCAGTTTTTATGACAAGGCCCTTTTTTTCAAAAATTTCTATGCTTCTATAAAAAGTGGTTTTATTTGCATTAAGGCTTTCTAAAATTTCATCATAACTTAATGGAGTTTTGGCATTTTGCAAAATTTCAACGAGCTTTATGCGAAAAGTAGTTGCTTTGATACTATGCTCTTCTAAGAAATTTCTTGCATTCATCCTTGCCCTTTTTATTTTTTGTATATTAACGCTAAAAGTTTTAAATTTCATTTAAAAAGTACTATATTTAGGCTTTCGTTCTTTAAGTTGCAACCAAGTTGCAATCTGCTAAACTTCCGCAATATTTTTTCAAACAAAGGAGAGATGGTGAGAAAGATTTTTGTTTTTTTAGCAGTTTGCGCTTTGTCACTTTTTGCAAAGCCAGTTGTTACGACTAGTATATTGCCTACAAAATTTTTTGTTGAGCAAATCGCTGGTGATACACTAAGCGTAAATACAATGGTTGGCAAAGGTGCTGATCCGCACACTTATGAGCCAAAGCCAAAACAGATGAAGGAGCTTGAAAAGAGCGAGCTTTACTTTGCTATAGGCATTGAGTTTGAAGATACTTGGCTAGAGCGTTTTTCAAAATCTTTTAAAAATTTACACATTGTAAAAACACAAGAAGGTATCGAAAAGATCGCTATGAACGATGAACACGAACACCATGAACACCATGAACACCATGAACATCACGAGCATAAGCATGAGGGCGAGCATAAACATGAGCATCACGAGCACCATGACCATGACCACGAAGCTGGCGAGCATCATCACCATCATCATGACGGCCTTGATCCACACATTTGGCTTGATCCGGTTTTAGTAAAAACTCAAGCTGATAATATAGCTAAGGCGCTAATAGAGAAATTCCCGCAAAATGCAAAGCTCTATGAGGAAAATTTAGCTAAATTTAAAGCTAGCCTTGACGAGCTTGATGGCTTTATCAAAAATACTCTAAAAGATGTGAAAACTCGCGAATTTATTGTATATCACCCATCTTGGGGATATTTTGCAAAACGCTATAATTTAGAGCAAATTGCTATCGAGATAGAGGGCAAAGAGCCAAAACCAGCCGAGCTAAAAGAGCTCATAGAAGAAGCTAAAGAGCACGGTGTAAAGGTCATTTTCGTGGCTCCACAGTTTCCAACAAAGGCTGCAAATTTAGTAGCAAAAGAAACTGGCTCAAAGGTTATAAGCATTGATCAGCTCCCAGAAAATTGGCTAGATGAGATGAAAAAAACAGCAGAAATTTTTGCTAAGAGTCTATAAAAGATGTTAGCACGCCTGATTGTCATTTGCTTATTTGCTATAAATGCCTTCGGGTGTGCTCTTTGCTCGCTTTATAGCCCGACCGCTCACGTGAGCGTAAAATTTGACTCAAACGAAAACAATATCTCTACAATTGCTTTTTCATGGACATTTTCGCAAAATTTCTCAGAGCTTATGAGGCAAAATTTTGACCTAAATCAGGATGAAAAGATAGATGAAAGCGAGATCAAAAAGATCCGCTTAAATTTACTTGATTATCTTGTGCCAAGGCACTATTTAACGAATATTGAGTACTTTTATAAGGATGAAAATGCTACAAAGCTTGAGCTAAATTTAAAAAAGTATAAACTCTATTTTGATGAGGGCAGATTAAAATTTGATGTTAGTTTTAAGATAAATTTGCTTATCAAAGATGGCTTTGTGGTGTCTGTTGAAATGGACGATAAAGAGGGATATTTTAATTTTAAATTTACACAAAACAACGCATTTTTGGTATCAGATCAGTTTTGGACGATACCAAATCCAAATGCAAATTTAATATTTTTTACATTTTCAAGTAAAGCTGCAGCCAAAGCTCATAACGAAAAGCCTGCATTAAAAGAGCTTCTAAAAGAGCCAAACTCGGTAAATTTTGAAGATGAAAATTTAAGCCAGATCGATAAGATCGATGAAGCTAAGTTTGATCTTGTTTCAAAAACAAGTCTAAGCATGCTTGATAGATTAAAGCAAATTCTAAGAAATTTTGATCAAAAAAGTCCGCTAACTCTGCTATTTTTAGCGCTAATATCATTTGGTTATGGCTTTTTACACGCTGCATCTGCTGGACATGGCAAGGTGCTTACAAGCTCATATTTCGCCGCAACTGGTGGAAGCTACGCCAAAGCCTTTTTCTTCTCTTTAAAGATCGGATTTTTACATGTTGTGGGTGCGTTTATTTTTGTGCTTGCTAGTTTTATGATATTGCGTGAGATTAGTAACGATCTGACAAAAGATACAGCAAGTGTTACGACAGCATTTTCTGGCGTTATTATCTTTTTTGTAGCGATTTTTATGCTTTATAAAAAGGTCAAAATTTATCTTTCAAGCAAAAAAGAGTTAAATAAATTTTATATTTTTAGCTCAAGTTTAAGCCAAAATTTGAGTAAAAATACAAAATTTACTAGCGACTGTGGCTGTAATATCTGTACTACAAAAAAACCAAAAAACAAAGAAGAATGGCTGGTTGCGGCTGCTGCGGCACTTATTCCTTGTCCTGGCACGATACTTGTCTTTGTGCTAGCAAATGAGCTAGGCAGCTACTTTGCAGGCGTTATAAGTGGCCTATTTATGGCGCTTGGCATGAGCGCAGTGATATTTTTAGCGGCTGTTTTTGGAGCCAAGATAAATGAGAGCACAAACATTAAGTTAAAAAAGTTTAAAATCTATGCCGAATTTATAGCTCTTAGCGTTATGCTTTGGCTTGGACTTTTTATTTTTACTACGACATTTACGCAAAAGAGTCTGTTTTGAAAGAAATTATAAAAATTAGAAATTTAAACTTTAGCTACGATAAGCAAGTGGTTTTAGAAGGTATCAATTTAGATTATAGTAGCGATGAGTTTTTAGCTATTATCGGTCCAAATGGTGGTGGCAAAAGCACACTTTTAAAGCTTATTTTAGGACTACTTAAGCCTCAAAGTGGCGAGATAAAACTCTTTGGAAAAGAGCCAAGTGAAGTCAGTAAATTTATAGGTTATGTGCCTCAAAATTTTCTCTCAAATCAAAGCTTTCCGATGATGGTTTTAGAAGTAGTTTTAATGGGGCTAATCGATAAAAAAATTTTTGGTTTTTACTCGCAAGCTGAGAAACAAATGGCTCTTGCTGCCCTTGAGAAGGTTGGTATGAAAGAATTTGCAAGCGCTAGGATCGGTGAGCTAAGCGGTGGTCAAAGGCAGCGTGTATATATCGCAAGAGCGCTTTGTGCAAATGCAAAAGTTCTCGTTTTAGACGAGCCAACAGCCAGTATCGATACAAAGGGTCAGGCTGAAATTTATGAAATTTTAAAAAATATAAACACAAGCGGTGTTGGTGTAGTTTTGGTAAGTCATGATCTAAATATCGTGCTAAATTATGCTACAAAAATCGCCTATGTGAGTAAAAATTTACATATTCATAAAACTCATGAAGATACCGCAAAAAGAGAATTTATAGAGCATTTAGCAAAATCTCATAGCCATTTTTGCGACGTCGAGATCGCACTTGGCGAATGTGAGTGCAAAATTAAAAGTAATGTTTTTAAGCTAAAGAGATAAAATGAGTGAAATTTTAGAGTTAAATTTTATGCAAAATGCCTTTATTGCTGGCATTTTAGTTAGTATCATTTGTGGGCTCATAGGCTCGCTCGTTGTTATAAATAAAATGACTTTTATCGCTGGCGGCATCGCGCACGGAGCGTATGGCGGCATCGGACTTGCCTTTTTCTTCTCGCTCGAACCACTTCTTGGAGCTAGCATATTCTCACTCTTTTTAGCTCTCGTAATCGCCACTATCACATTAAAAGATAAAACCAACATCGACTCAGTTATTGGTGCTATTTGGGCATTTGGCATGGCTATTGGTATCATTTTTATCGATTTAACTCCGGGATACAATGCCGATCTTATGAGCTATCTTTTTGGCTCTATTTTAGCAGTAAGCGGGCAAGATATAACATTTATGAGTATTTTAGATATTTTATTTTTAGCACTCATTGCCCTTTTTTATCGTCAATTTGTAGCTATTAGCTTTGATGCAGAGTTTGCAAAGTTGCGCGGCGTAAATACAACATTTTTTCACTATTTATTAGTGTGCATGATGGCACTTTGCGTGGTGGCTACGATTCGTGTTGTTGGGCTGATTCTAGTCATCGCTCTTCTTACTATACCGCCATATTTAGCACAAATTTTTGCCAAAAGACTGGGACTGATGATGCTAATCTCTACTATCTTTTCAGTCGTTTTTTGTTTTAGCGGTCTATTTATTAGCTTTTATTTTAACCTAACAGGCGGAGCTAGCATAATCTTAGTTGCTTCACTTTGCTTTTTTGCTTTTTGTTTTAAATTTAAAAGCTTACGCCAGTAGCCCTTCTTAGCTGATAAAGCGTCCAAAAGACAAAACAAATGGCTGTGAGATAAACACTAAAAAATAGAGCCAGCCATATAAATTTTATCTCAAGACCAAAATAGAAGACTACCACGTAAAAAAGTGATCCTTGAAGTACAAATTGCCTAAATCCATTTAGCAAAAAGATAGCCACTGGGCGTTTTATGGCCTGAAGAGTACTGCCTGAGACATTTATCGTGCCATAAGCTACGTAAGCAAGAGAATTTATACCAAGATAAAGCCCTGCTATCTCCAAAACTACTGGCGTATCATCAAAAATTCTTATCATATCTTCACCAAAAAATCTAATAAAAACACAAGCAAATACACAATAAATAAGCAAAAAAAGAAGCGAAATTTTATAGCATTGTTTAGCTCTTTTAAAATTTTTAGCGCCATAGTTTCTTGAAACGATACTTAAAACTGCTGCGGCCATACCAATGGTCGGCAATACCAAAATTTGCTCTATCCTTAAAGCTATACCGTACCCTGCTACGGCATTTACACCATAGTAGCTTATAAATTTTAAAAGTACAAGTGAGCCAAGCGACATCGATAGATAGTTTAAGCAAGCTGGTAGAGCTTGCTTTGTAATCTTTGCCCAAATGCTAAAATTTGGCACAAAATAGCTTAAATTTCTTGGCTCGATCATCTTAGCTTTTTTAACTTTTACAAAAAGGTAGATCATGCCCAAAAGCTGAACACTGGCTGTTGCTAGAGCAAGTCCTTTTACACCAAGGCCCAAAATGAATGCAAAAAGGTAGCAAAAAAATGCGTTGATAAAAAGACCATAAAATAGCCAATCTCGGTAACTTTTTGTATCTCCAAGTGCCACTAGTACGCCATTTAGAGATTTGATAATCAAGAAAAACGGTGCAGCAAGAAAGATAACACCTGCGTAATCAAGCGCCTCTTTTAAATAGTGATGATCGGCTCCTAAAAAAGTGAGTAAATTTGGTGCTAAAAAATAGCCACAAAACCCCATAAAAATAGCAAATACTAGCACGAAGATAATTCCATTTGCCGCATAAAATTTAGCCATTTTTACTTTTCCTGCTCCAAGACTATTGCCTATTAGCGCAGTTAGCGCTGAGCCAAAACCAAGCCCAATACCTACAATACTTAGATAAAGTAAAAAGCTCATAGCCATACCAGCTACGGCAAGGGTAGAAATTTTTGCTGCAAAAAATGTGCCGGTAACGTTATAAAGAGTATTAAACATCATTGCGGTGCCAGCTGGAAGCGAAAGCGAGATGATGAGCTTGTTTAACGGGTCTTTTAGTAAATCCATGGTTTGATTTTACGTTTTTTATCTTTAAAATTTGTAGAGGATAAAATCAATTAAATTTAATAAAAAGCCATTGTCTATTTAGTAGAAGTTAAGATTTGATATCTTTTGGCAACGCATTAAATCTTAGAAAGCTTATTTTTATGTATATAAATTATTTGTGTAAAAAATTTGTATTTCTATTAGTCTTTGCTGTATTAAAAATTTAGTAAGTCAAAAATCATAAAAAGCAAGGAAAAAACCTTGCTAAAAATTTTATTTATATTTTATGCCCATGCCGCCAAATTTAAGCGAATTGGCTGTCTTGTTGTCGGTAGTACTTTCGATTAAGGCTTTAACATCTACTAAACCTGGTAATTCCCAAACTTGTTTGCAAAGACCATCTACACCAATCGTCATCTTTATCTCACCATTAGTATCATTTCCAGCACCCACTTCTAGACATTTACCATTTTTTATATCGACTGGATTTTTAACATTTGACATTTTTTTAACATCATTATTAAATTTGCCTTGTGAAGTGTAGTAAGAACCCAAATCAGCAATAAGTGTTTGTATATTTGTAGCAGTTTTTGCTATCTCTGCATCATCCCTTGTTGCAGCTAATTTTGGTATAGCAACCGCAGCTAATATGCCCAATATAACGATCACGAAGATCAACTCAATCATCGTAAAGCCCTTTTTCATGACTTTCTCCTCCCTGAAATATAAATATTTTCTAAATCGAGCGAATTGTATCATAAATTTCAAAAAAACAATAAAATAATGTACTATATAAAAAATCAAAAATTTGCCGATATAAAAAAGAAAATTAAAAATTAGGGGCGTTATGAAGGGCGTTATACTTTGTCTATTTATCATCACGATTTCATTTTGTAAATATGAATCCTACAAACCTCTTACGGTAGTAAAATATAATGAAGAAAAGGCTCTGCTTGGCAAAAAACTCTTTTTTGACAAAAGACTAAGCCCAAATGAAAACTACTCTTGCCAAACTTGTCACAACTTGTATTGGAATTTAAGCGGAAGCAACCAAGATAGCATGGAAAAAGGCACTTTAAATCCTCCAACCATATTAAATGCTGCAGCAAACTATCTATTTTATAGCGATGCAAAGATTAGCAATTTAAAAGATCAAGTAAAAGAGTCCATAACTTCTAGAATAGAACTAAACTCGGATAATGACAAGATAGTAGATTCTGTAAATAATATCTCTGAGTACAAAATTTTATTTAAAAAAATTTATAATGACGGCATTAATTTTGATAATATTGCAGATGCAATAGCTGAGTTTGAAAAGGCTGTCTTAAGTGTTGATTCGCCATTTGATCGTTTTATATCAGGTGATAACAATGCCATAGATGATAGCGCAAAGAAAGGATTTGAGATATTTAATAATATAGGCTGTGCCGCTTGTCATAATGGTAGAAATTTGGGAGGAAATTTGACACAAGATATTGGCCGAGAAAAAATTTCTGCCTTAGATACAAGCAAAAGATTAAGAAGAGTGCCATCACTAAGAAATATTACAAAAACTGCTCCATATTTATCTCATGGAGAGATAAACGATCTAAAAGAGGCTATAAGCTTTATTGGTAACTACCAGCTAGGATACGTTCTTAGCAAAGATGAAATTGATGCTTTATACTCATTTTTTCTGACATTAAATGGTAAAAAGCCTAGGATACTAAATGAGTACTAAACGAATAAAAACCATACTTAGCGTCTTAACAGCTATATTTTTCATTAGTGCATTTTTTATATATAAAGCAAATATAGCTATTGGTGCAGCTCATAAATTTGATGATGGAATTTTAAATCTAAAATTTATAGACAATGAGATAACTTTTTCTTTAAATAATATTTATGATATCTCAAACTACGACAAACTCAATGCTGACATAAATTCTTTTGATACAAATTTGAGCAACCTTTCAATGCTTAGTGATGAGATGCTGTTATTTCATCAAAATGAAATAACAAAAGATCTACAAAACATAAGAGATGTATTTAGTAAAAAAGTATTTTTTTTACAAAGATCAGCTTATGTAAACTCATCTATAGATTCTTATATCCAAATAAGTCAATATGAAATACAAAATCTCGCACTTCCAAATAAGCTTGAGCCTATATTTTATGCGATAAAAGGTGCTTTGATGCTTAGTCCTAAAGCAATAGATGATATTTCAAAGCAAATAAAAATGTATAAAAACGAGTATAAAGATAACCAAAAAGCTCAAAATGTATTAGACAAGATACTTTATGCAACTCAAGCTACAAAAACTTTACGTACAATCTCAAATAGTGTAAAAGAGCTACATCTTGATAATCTGATAGAAAATTTTAGAAACAAAATCCTAGAATTTCACTCTGATGAGGTGAATAACGCAAAAATAGCTCAGATAATTTGTCTACTTACATTTATAATATTTTGTGCATTTGGCCTCTATCAAATCAAAATAGCCTCAGAGCGTTTAAGGCAAATAAAACTCTTAAGATCTACGGTTGAAAACGATCATAGCTCTGTTGTCTATTGCGATAAATACAATAGAATTTCATACGTAAATAAAACCTTTGAAGGAAAAACTGGCTACAAGCTAAAAGAAGTAATAGGCAAAAATCCTAGAATATTAAAATCATATATGCATCCACAAAGCTTTTATGAGTCCATAAAAGAAGCTCTGCAAAAATCTCTACCTTGGGAGAGCGATGAGCTTATAAGCAGAACAAAAAGCGGTGATTTTTTATATGAAAAGGTAAAATTTTCGCCATTTTTCTTTAAAAATAAATTTGAGGGCTATATAGCCGTAAAGCTTGATAGGACTAAAGAGACACTGATATTAAACGAGTTAACTCAAAAAAATGAACAAATAAAGATACAATCTTCAATCGATAAGCTAACAGGCTTTGGTAACTACTTTGCTTTAACTGAAATTTTAGACGCACAAAAAGATGGAGTGCTAATTTGCTTAAGCATTAAAAATTTTAAAATTTTAAGATTCTTTTATCAAACTAAGATTATCGATGCAATGCTAAAAGCAGTAGCTGATACACTAAAGCTTTGTATAGATACTTCTGAGATAAAAGCAAAGCTATTTAGATTTCAAGATGACGCATTTTATATATGGTATGAAGGCGATAATATCGTAAGAGATATTGAATACATAAGAGAATATTTTGGCTCAAATAGAATAAATGTCGCTATTGATGAAAAATTTGAAAATTTACCAGGCATAAAGATGGTATTTGGTGTTTCATTGCCAAACGATACCCCACAAACTAACCGCCTAATGCAATCAGTCCTTGCAAATCAGCTCGCAATAGAAAATGGTAGCAATATTTACTACTATCTAGAAAATGACGCCATTGAGATGAAATATCACAAAAACCAGCTGGCAGTTCAGCTAATCGAAGATGCGTTAGAAAACGATAGAGTCATAGTAGAAGCACAAGGCATCTTTAACTTAGAAGAAAATGAGACCGAAGCAAAGTATTATGAAGTTTTGGTTCGTATAATCGATCAAAATGGCAAGATACACTATCCGGGCGAATTTTTAGATATTGCCATGAAAACACAACTATATCCGCAAATAACCAAAAAGGTGATAAGTCTTGCGTTTGATCTTGCTAAAAGATATCCAGATTATATGTTCTCGATAAATTTATCAATTACCGATATTGCTGATGCTAGTATGAGAGAGCTTATAGAGAGCAAGCTAAACGAGTGCAAAGATCCTAATAAAATTTGTTTTGAAATGTTAGAGAGCGAAGAGCTTAGCGACTATGTTGCGGTAAATTCTTTCATAAAACGCGTCAAAGGCTATGGGTGTAAAATTTCGATTGATGACTTTGGCTCAGGATATTCAAACTATTACCGAATTTTGGAGCTTGATATAGACACTATAAAGATAGATGGCTCAATAATCAAAAAGCTTCCATTTGATGAAAATGCTAGAGTTCTAGTAGAAACCATCGTAAGCTTTGCAAAAAAACAAGGCTACAAAATAGTAGCCGAGTTTGCAAGCTCAGAAGAAATTTTAAATCAAATCAAAAATTTTGGAATACCTTACGCACAAGGTTTCTTACTAGGCAAGCCTCGCAGAATGGAATAGTGGCTAAATTTCTATATCTATGCCAACTGGGCAGTGATCGCTACCTGTGATTTCTGGCAAGATAAATGCGTCTTTTAGCCTATCTTTTAATCCTTGTGAGATGAAAAAATAATCAATCCTCCAGCCGACATTTTTTGCCCTTGCGTTAAAGCGGTAGCTCCACCACGAATAAGCATCCGCTACGTCGCCATTTATGGCTCTAAAAGTATCTATAAAACCACTTTTTAGTACCTCGTCGATCCACGCTCGCTCAATAGGCAAAAAGCCTGAAGTCTTGGCATTTGCCTTTGGATTTTTAAGGTCGATCTCACGGTGAGCGGTATTTACATCACCGCAAAATATCACCTCTTTTCCGCTTTTTATAAGTTCTTTGCAGTAAGCTAAAAATTTCTCGTAAAAGTCCATTTTATAGGCTAGGCGCTCGTCATCCTTTTGTCCGTTTGGAAAATAGATATTAAAAAGCACGATATCATTAAATCTATGCTCCAAAACACGCCCCTCCGTGTCGTCGAAAAAAGCTGCCTTTTGTGTAGAAATGTCAAAATTTGCTAGGCTCATCACACCAGAGTATCCAGCCCTCTCACCCGAGTTTACGCTTATATCTTTAAAGCCAAGGTTATAAATTTCCTTTGGCACGTCACTTTCTTTGACTTTAATCTCTTGAAGCGCTAAAAAATCAGGCTTTTGCTCCGTAAGCCACGCGAAACCATCCTTTGTTACAAGTGCTCTAAGTCCATTTACATTCCAGCTAATAAGTTTCAAATTTCATCCTTTTTTTAATTATAATTATGCCAAAAATCACAAAAAGGAAAATTATGAGAAACCAGCCAGAGTATAAATTTTTAAAAAATTTTGGCTATGCAAGAGAGGGTTTGGCTGAAATTTTTAAAAATGAAAAGAGCTTTCGAATAGAAATTTGCATATTTTTATTAGCAACACTATCGCTATTTTTTTGGAATTTTGGCCTTGTTTTTAATCTATTTTTGATCTTTAGCATGGCATTTGTGCTAGTTTGCGAGTGCCTAAACTCAGGCTTAGAGCGAGTAACTGATCTTGCAAGCCCAGACTATCACGCCCTAGCAAAAGCAGCAAAGGACGCAGGAAGTGCAGCTGTGATGATCGCAAATTTCTTATGTGGCGCGCTTTGGTGCGTGGCAATAGGATATAAAATTTGGAGCTAGCATGAATGAAGAAATTTACAAAGCAATCATTGGCGAGAAAAAGGTAGAAATTATAAATTTACTAGTTAAAAGCTGTGATGAAAATGGCTTTATTGTAGTAAAAATTTTAGAAATTTGTGAAAAGCTAGATGTAAGCAAACCAACCGTAATAAATACCTTTAAGCTGCTTGAAGAGAAGAAAATTTTCGAGCGAGTGAAAAATGGAGTTTATAGATTTAAAAATTTATAGTGGCAAGCAAATGTCTGCTACCTCTTTTTAGCCGATAGTCTTAGCAGCGATTATGCAAAAAGTCAAGCAGTAAATTATCGCGACGACCCTAGACGGCTAGCGCTATGAACGCCACCTATGATCTCACCAGCTACAGTTTAAGAGTTTATGACTTGGGCTTTTGTGTTGATATTTGGCCGCCTATTGTTTTGGTGAACCTTTGGCGTGCCATGCTCTGCTTAAAATGGCGGATAGGCTATAAAAGTAAAAAAATAATATAAATCTTCCTATAAAATTTTTAAGTAAATAGCTTTAAAAATATTTACTACAACTTCTTTAAATTTATAACTTGGCTGATAATTTTTAGAATATTTTAGATTTTAGCTTAAAAATAGAATTTAGTTTAGAAGAACGGAGCAAAATTGCTCCGTAAATTATTTAACACCAACTATAATTTGAGTTGCTTTAATGATCGCAGTTACTTTATCTCCCACTTTTAAAGCTAGGCTGCTAACTGACTCTCTTGTGATGATAGCTGAAATTTTGCTGCCATTTACATCGATAATAACTTCAGCATTTACGGCTCCGTCTTTTATCTCGCTTACAGTACCTTTGATTTGGTTTGTAGTGCTAAGTTTGATGCTGTCATCTTTTGAAACAATAACACTTGAAGCTTTGAATAAAAAGATAGCTTTTTTGCCAACTTTAAGATCAAGACCTTTTTCACTATCAACCGTAACAGTTGCTTTTAGCACCTCACCGCCTGCAAGCTTAGCAGATATTAGCGAATTTACCGCACCTGTTCTTACCTCTGTGATCTCAACATTTAGTTGATTTCTTGCACTTATTGACATTTTGTCTCCTTGTTTTGAATTAAATTATGGTGAAATTGTAAGGTAGAATTATTAAGCAAAACTTAAAAACTATTTATACAAAATTATAATATCAAAAATAAAAATTTTATACTTTTAAATGCCCCAGAAATCGCTATTTGAGAAATAAAATCTAAAAAATTTAATTTATATTATTTTGAAAAAAATGAGAAAAAATATTACTAAATACTACTTTCAAATATCTATTTTCGTAAAATTCTTGTAAATTTGACTTTAAAGTTTGGTAAATTTAAAAGTATTTTAAGCTAAAGCAATATTTTTAGGTAAAGAAATAAATTATAAAATTTGAAGTAAAAATTTGAAAGTTTAAATGCCGGCTTCTAGCATAGCTTCTGCTTGATAATGCGTAATAAGTGGCTCGACGATCTCATCAAATAATCCCGCAGCCATAATCGCATCAAGGCGGTAAAGTGTTAAATTTATACGGTGATCGCTTATGCGGTTTTGCGGATAGTTGTATGTCCTTATCCTACCAGAACGATCTCCGGTGCCAACTTGGCTCTTTCGCTCACTAGTCTCTTTTGCAAGCCTCTCTTGCTCTTGAAGCTCATAAAGTCTAGCCTTTAGCACCTTCATCGCAGCTTCTTTGTTTTTGTGCTGACTCTTGCCATCTTGGTTTGTGACAACAAGGCCTGTTGGTATATGTGTGATCCTAACGGCACTATCGGTTGTATTTACTGACTGACCGCCATGGCCTGAGCTTCTCATCACATCAACCCTTATATCATTTGGATTGATCTCAATCTCGCTATCTTCAACCTCTGGCATAATAGCCACAGTCACAGCTGAAGTATGCACCCTACCCTGACTCTCAGTCTCTGGCACACGCTGAACCCTATGCGTGCCGCCTTCAAATTTTAGTCTTGAGTAAGCACCTTTGCCTTTTATAAGCACGATGATCTCTTTAAAGCCGCCAGTATTGCCTTCGCTTTGGCTAACGATCTCAAATTTATATCCACGAAGCTCTGCATATCTGATGTAAGCATTAAAAAGATCTCCAACAAATAGCGCGGCCTCATCTCCACCAGTACCTGCACGAATTTCTAAAAATATATTTTTATCATCGTTTGGGTCTTTTGGAAGAAGTAAAATTTTAATCTCTTCTTCAAGCTTTTCTCTTGAAATCTCCAAATTTTTAAGTTCCTCTTTTGCTAACTCTCCAAGCTCAGAGTCATCTAGTAAAGCTTTGTTCTCATCAATGTTATTTAAAATTTGTAGATATTTTGTTGCAGCAGATGCAACTGGCTCGATAGATGATTGCTCTTTTGAGAGCTTTGTCATCTTTTCGATATCGTTTGCTATATTTGGATCGCTAAGAAGCGCAGAAATTTCATTATAGCGATCCAAAAATGGATGAAGTTTATCAGCAAACATTAAATTTTATAAATTAAGCAGCTTTTAGAGTATTTACTAATCGTGCAAGACGACTAACGCGGCGAGCAGCAGTTTGTTTCTTCAAAAAGCCTCTACTTACGAAGCTGTGGATACTTTTATTAGCAACTTTTAAAGCTTCATTTGCAGCATTTAGATCTTTAGCTTCTACAGCTACACGCACTGCTTTTGTTATATTTTTAAGTCTTGTGCGGTAAAATCTATTTCTTTCTGTTCTTTTTATAGTTTGTCTAGCTCTTTTTTCAGCAGATTTATGGTTTGCCATAATATACCTTTTTGAATAATTTTAGTCGGTGATTATATTAAAGATATAATAAATTTAACCTTAATTTAAGTCATCCTTAATGAAAGTAAAATTTTAGATTTTAAATTTGATAATTTCTGATAGAATAGCACAATTTTTATAATAAAAAGGATAAATTTATGAAACTATTTGGAACGGATGGAGTTCGTGGAAAAGCTGGTGAGAAGCTTTCAGCTCAAACATCTATGCGTCTTGCAATGGCAGCTGGAATTTATTTTAGAAAGACTTCAGCGACAAATGTGATTTTGGTTGGAAAAGATACTAGAAAAAGCGGCTATATGATAGAAACCGCCATCGTTGCAGGTCTAACTGCGGTTGGCTACAACGTCCTTCAAATAGGCCCTATGCCAACACCTGCGATCGCATTTTTAACAGAAAATATGCGCTGCGACGCTGGCATAATGATAAGCGCCTCACACAACCCATACTACGATAACGGTATCAAATTTTTTGATAGCTTTGGCAACAAACTTGATGAAAAAATAGAAGCTGAGATAGAGAAAATTTTCTACGACGATGAGCTCATCGCAAACGCTCAAAAGACGATGACGGAGATCGGAGCAAACAAGAGAATTGACGACGTTATCGGCAGATATATCGTACAGATCAAAAATTCATTCCCAAAAGAGTTAAATTTAAAGAATTTACGAGTAGTTTTAGACGTGGCAAACGGAGCTGCTTACAAGGTCGCACCAACTGTATTTAGCGAGCTTGGAGCCGATGTCATCGTCATAAATGACGAACCAAATGGTAGCAATATCAACCAAAACTGCGGCGCACTTCACCCAGAAGATCTAGCAAGCGAGGTAAAAAGGCTTCGTGCTGACATCGGCTTTGCATTTGACGGCGATGCTGATAGGCTTGTAGTAGTTGACGAAAACGGCGAAGTTGTACATGGCGACGCGATACTTGGCTCGTTGGCTGCATTTTTGCACGATCAAAAGGCACTAAAAGGCGGAGCCATCGTGGCTACGGTGATGAGCAACGCTGCACTTGATGACTATCTAAAAGCTCATAAGATCAAACTACTTCGCTCAAATGTAGGCGATAAATACGTACTTGAGATGATGAAAGAAAATGGTATAAATTTTGGCGGTGAGCAAAGCGGCCACGTGATATTTAACGACTACGCCAAAACTGGCGATGGCCTTGTTACCTCGATGCAAGTCGTTGCGATGATGCTTAAAAAAGGCAAAAAAGCTAGTGAAATTTTTGGAGAGCTAAAGCCGTATCCGCAAATTTTACTAAATTTAAAGATCACAGAAAAAAAGCCGCTTGATAAGATAGAGCGACTAAAAGAGCTTGAGGCTAGCCTTGCAAAAGAGGGTATAAGATCGCTCTTTAGATACTCTGGCACTGAGAATTTGATCAGACTTTTGCTTGAGGGCAAAAATCAAACTTTAGTTGAAAAACGTATGGATGAAGTTGAGAAATTTTTCATAAAAGCCTTAAATGCATAAAAGCTTAGTTAAATTTTTCATTGCGTTTTTTATCATTTTTATCGTTGATCAAGCGATAAAGATGATATTTATAGATGGTTTTTCGTGGGACGGCGAGTTTTTTTCGCTAGTTCTCACATATAATAAGGGCGTTGCATTTTCGATGTTTGCCTTTTTAGATGAGTGGCTAAAATTTATTCAGATAGCCCTTATCCTAGGCGTTTTTGTCTATCTACTAGTAGAAAAAAAACTGCTGTTTGCACACTCTATCTGGCTTGGAGGCTTGCTTGGAGCTGGGAGCTCAAACATCACAGATAGATTTATCCATGGCGGCGTTGTGGATTATGTCTTTTGGCACAAATGGTTTAACTTTGCGGTCTTTAACTTCGCTGATGTGATGATCGATCTTTGCGTAGTGATGATACTTTGGCAAAGTTTTAGAAAAAGGAGAGAGAGTGGGAAATAATATCTACGTCGCATACGCGCTTTGGCTACTTACTGGCTGGCTTGGAGCGCATAGAATTTACCTTGGTAAATTTATCACTGGTTTTTTGATGATGGGACTATTTTTTATCGGTTACTCTTTGCAAATCATCCTCATTGGCTACTTATTTTTGGCTATTTGGGGCATTTGGTGGATCATCGATGCATTTTTAGTTGGCGCTTATGTCGAGAAAAATTTACAAAAAGTCGAGCTAAAAGAGAGACTAAAACTAAAAGATAAAGAGGACGACTTAAAAAGGCTTTACGAGCTTTTTGAGAGTGGTGCGATCAGCAAGGCTGAATTTGAAGCTAGAAAAGAGATACTTTTTAGATAAGGAGACGTTATGGCAGAATATTATCTTTACTTAAAATACCTCCACTATTTGTTTTTCATCTCGTGGATGGCAGTGCTGTTTTATCAGCCAAGGCTCTACGTTTATCACGTAGAAAATATGGACAAGCCAGACTTTGTAAAAGTGGTCGAAGTGATGGAGTATAAGATGTATCACTACATCGGCTGGGTCGCACTCATCGGCTCATTTGTCACTGGCATTTTGATACTTATCGCGATGCCTGATCTTATAAAAACTGGTCACATCCACGTCAAAATTTTAGTTGTCATCTTGATGGCCATCTATCACCTAGACCTTGGACGCTACATGAAGCAGCTCAAAGAGAAACGCTGTAACAAAAGTGGCATCTTCTTTAGGGCTTACAACGAAGTGCCAACTATCGCGATGCTCATCATCATCTGGGTAATGATAGTAAATCCATTTTAAAGGAATTTGATGAAGAAATTTTTAGCATTTATCGCTTTGCCAGCGCTCTTGCTCGCAGCTACTCAGTACTTTGAGCCGATGCAGATAAAATTTGACAACAGACTCTACTCACTAGCAGGCTCAGCCAAGCCTGTGCCAAATTTATTCACGCAGGAGTACTTGCTCCATGGCGAGAAGCTAGATAGTTTTAGCTACATGCTCTCGCTAAATACGCTTAAATTTGACGCTACAGTCGAGCAAGCAGTTGAGCAAAAAATAAATGATCTAAAAGAGCTAAAAGCAAAAGGGCTAAAAGTGGCTTATAAAAAGGGCTCACTGGCAAATGAAATTTATCTTGATATCACGATATTTTCAAACCTAAATGGCGTGCCAACAGCCGAGCACTCGATATATCGCTACACCAAACAAGGCGGAAATTTAGTCCTTTTCACCATCCAAAGGCGTGCTTATAAAAAAGAGGGCATTCAAAGATTTGCTACAAATTTCACGATCGAGTCGCAAGATTTTAGCAAAAAAGCCCTAGCCACACCTTTTCCACAAATCATCAATAGATAGAAAAATTTTGAGTGTAAATTTAGCCTTTGCACTCAAATTTTAAAACCAGACTTAATAAATTTATCTAAAAATAAAACGAATAGTTATATGATAAGCAAAACTCAAAAAGGATAGCCTATGATACATAAAATTCTTATTGCGAATCGTGGTGAGATCGCAGTTAGGATAGTCAGAGCTTGTAGGGATTTACACATCCAAAGCGTAGGAATTTACACAGCACCAGATAGCGAGTGCTTACATGTGAGGATCGCTGATGAGGCCTATCAAGTGGGCGAAGATCCGATTAAGGGCTATCTTGACGCCAAAGCGATCGTAAAGCTTGCTAAAGAGTGCGGGGCTGACGCGATACACCCAGGATACGGCTTTCTAAGCGAAAACTACGAATTTGCAAAGGCGGTCGAGGACGCTGGACTTATCTTTATCGGTCCAAAGGCTGAAGTGATCAGAAAAATGGGTGATAAAAATATCGCAAGATACCTAATGAAAAGAAACGGCATACCAATCGTTCCAGGCACAGAAAAACTAAATGACGAGAGCATGGACGCCATAAAAGAGCACGCTAGACGCATCGGCTACCCAGTCATCTTAAAAGCAAGTGGAGGCGGAGGCGGACGTGGCATCAGAGAAGTTTGGCAAGAAGAAGATATGCAAGATGCCTTTGAGTCGTGTACTAGAGAGGCAAAGACCTACTTTAATAACGATGAAGTTTTTATGGAGAAGCTTGTCGTAAATCCTCGCCACATCGAGTTTCAAATTTTAGGCGATAACTACGGCAACATCATCCACCTTTGCGAGCGTGACTGTTCTATCCAAAGGCGCCACCAAAAGATCATCGAGATCGCACCTTGCCCATCTATCAGCGAAAATTTAAGAAAGATCATGGGTGTAACCGCAGTAGCTGCTGCAAAGGCTGTGGGCTACTCAAACGTGGGAACGATCGAGTTTTTGCTAGATGACTACAACAACTTTTACTTCATGGAGATGAATACCCGTATCCAAGTGGAGCACGGCATCACCGAAGAGATCACAGGCCACGACCTAGTCGTTAGGCAAATAAGGATCGCAGCTGGTGAAATTTTAGAGATCGAGCAAAGCGACATCAAGCCGCGCGGCTACGCGATAGAGGCAAGGATCACAGCCGAGAATGTCTGGGAGAATTTCATCCCAGCACCAGGCACTATCGAGGGCTACTACCCAGCTCTTGGCCCATCTGTGCGCGTCGATAGCCACGTCTATAAAGACTACACCATACCGCCATTTTATGACTCACTTATCGCAAAGCTGATCGTAAAGGCGACCGACTACGACCTAGCGGTAAATAAGCTTGAAAGAGCACTTGAAGAATTTACCATCGAGGGCGTACGAACGATCATCCCATTTTTGCTAACGATCAGCAAAAGCAAGGAGTTTAGAAGGGGATTTTTCGATACTAGCTACGTTGAGAAAAACCTAAAAACCATCCTTGAAAACACCTACGACGATATGAATAAAGAGCCAAGCGACGATCTAGAAGAGGTCATCGTAGAGGCGATAAAAAGATATAAAAAGAAGAGATGAATTTATCTCATTGCGGCTTTGGCGATAAATTTCGCCAAAGCTAAATTTCCACGCAAACTGTATGCGTCTTGGCTTTATCATTTACCATAGCGTAGGGTCTACTGGCATGATCTGATCTGTAACTAAACCAAAATTTAAAACTCTATCTCTTTTAAAAATGAGCTATTTTTAGCGCTTATCAAAGCTGGCTTATTTTTGTTGTTTGCGAGTAGAATTTAACCATCGACTTAAGGAAAATGCTCCATGTCACTGGTTTTAAACTTAAATATCACCTCGCCACTTTTCGCCTCAACGACATAGAGATGTCCGCTCTTGTCAGCGGTGCCAAAGTAAAGCACCCCCTCACGCAGGTAAACTGGCGTGTAGAGATATGTGCCAAGCTTTAGCCACCAGATAGTTTTGCCTATCCTTGCGCCCTGCTCTTTAGGTTGCACACTCTCATTTAAATTTTCATCTTTTGCCGCACTTTTGAATGCTGCGCCGCTTAAAATTTCTTTACACTCCACTATAAGTGGCGAGCTCATTCGTACGCAAAAGCGCTCAAGTTCGTATGTTTTAGCATCGTCATAAATCTCTTTTATGAGCTACGCGGCTTTACCAAGCCAATTTACCTCATCATTAATCCTTTATAACATCTCACATTTAGTGACTGCTAGTTTTCTTAGTTATCTCTGCCAGCTTCTTAAATTTATGAAGATCATGGTCTAAATTTGGCGACAAATGGATCAAATTTAAAAGCGCGCTGAAATAAATTTGATAAAATTTGCCAAAATTTAGCAGATTAAAGGACTGATATGTTTTTAAAGCTAGATGAAATCACTCAAAAGTTAGATCAAATTTTCTTGCCACTAGAGCAAGAGGGTATGGCTGGCATGAGACTCTTGCTTCAAAATGATGTTAAAGCCACCGCACAAGCACTTAAAAACGCACAAGAAGCTCTTGGCATAAATTTCCCAGCTAAATTTACAAAGCTTTTAAGCAAATTTGACCTTGGAAATTTTGAAATTTGCAATGTCAAATTTGGCTCCAGAGGCGACTACGCGAGTGAGCTAGTACGGCTAAATAGCGTAGATGAGTTTGGTGGCAAATGGTGGAACGGCGAGACTCGCCCTTTAAATTTAATAGTCTTTGCCGTGGGTGATCCGTGGATATTTTTGCTTGATTGCACGAGTGGCGCGGTCTATGCATGGCTCTTTGGAGATGAGGAGCTTTGCGGTAGGTGCGTCGCAAGCGACTTTGAGAAATTTTTCATAGCACTTGCTAGCATCGATATAGCAAGGTTAAATGAAGAAACACTGCCATCAACCCAGCATATCCTAAATTTTGTCCAAGCAGACGACACAGCACGTCCTTTCTGGCAAGAGATGGCGCAAATTTAGTAAATTTAGACTCACTCTAGCCAAATCCTCTTTTATAAATTTATCCTAGTGATCGAAACAAAAATCACATTTCATAAATTTAGTTTCGATATGTAACGCTCATCGCCTAAAATAAAAATATAAAAATAAATTTAAATAAAAATTTTTTCTAGGAGAGTTAATATTCAACTACAAAAATTTGACGAATAGGAGCCAAAATGAGCGAGTACATCGAAAAAACGATGGAGTGGATAAAAAAGACCAATCCAGGTCAAGGTGTCTTTGTCCAGGCTGCGACCGAGGTTTTAAACAGCCTCGAGCCGCTTATAAAAAAAGAGAGCAAGTACCAAAAACACGCGATCCTAGAGCGCATCGTGATACCAGAGCGTACGGTGATCTTTCGCGTCACGTACATGGGCGACGACGGCAGACCGCAGGTAAATAACGGCTACCGCGTGCAGTTTAACTCAGCCGTCGGCCCCTATAAAGGCGGCATCAGACTGCATCCTAGCGTAGATCTTGGCGTGCTAAAATTTCTAGGATTTGAGCAAATTTTTAAAAACTCGCTCACGGGCGTAAATATAGGCGGCGCAAAAGGCGGCAGCACCTTTGATCCAAAGGGCAAGAGCGAGGGCGAGATAATGCGCTTTTGTCAGGCATTTATGAGTGAGCTATATCGCCACATCGGTAACACCGTGGACGTGCCCGCAGGCGACATCGGCGTGGGCGCTAGAGAGATCGGCTATATGTTTGGCCAGTATAAGAAGCTAACCGGCAGGTTTGATGGCATCCTAACTGGCAAGGGACTAAACTGGGGCGGCAGCCTAGCACGCACGGAGGCGACCGGATACGGGCTGGTATATTTCACGCAAAATATGCTACAAAAAGCGGGCCTAACGCTAGAGGGCAAAAAGTGCAGCATAAGCGGTAGCGGAAACGTCGCCATATACACGGTAGAAAAGCTCTATCAAGTAGGTGCACTACCTATCACGGTTTCTGATTCAAACGGATACGTTTACGACGCGGAGGGCATCGATCTAGCCGTACTTAAAGAGCTAAAAGAAGTAAAACGCGCTCGCCTTAGCGAATATGTCAAATTTAGACCGAACGCAAAATACGTAAGCGTAAGCGAGTACAAAGAGGGCAGAAACGGCGTCTGGGACGTTCCATGCGACGGAGCCTTCCCATGTGCGACGCAAAACGAGCTTCACCTAGCTGATATAAAAGTGCTTTACGCAAATGGCTGCCGCTTCGTGGCTGAGGGCGCAAATATGCCAAGCACGCTTGATGCGATAAATTTCATGCTAGCGCAAAAGGATTTTTACTTCGCTCCGGCAAAGGCGGCAAACGCGGGCGGCGTGGGCACATCGGGCCTTGAGATGATGCAAAACGCCGGCATGACCGCGTGGAGCTTTGAAAAGGTAGATCACAGACTACACGGCATCATGAATCACATCTTTGAGCTTAGCTACGAGACTAGCAAGGAGTTTGGCGACGAGGGAAATCTGGTGCTTGGCTCAAATATCGCGGGCTTTAGAAAAGTGGCCGACGCGATGATAGATCAAGGGTATGTGTAGGGCTAATTTTGCTCTTAGCTCTATAAATTTACGTCCAAGTTAAATTTGGACGTAAATCAATATGAAATAATTTTGGGCTTTTAGCTAAAAGAGAGTTTGTCTTTTGTATGGCAAATTTTACTGACAAACTATCAAATTTACGCTAGTTTGAAGTATTTTATACAGCGTTCGTTTTGACAAATTCGCGGTGGTGTGATAGATGTAGATTTGAAGCTCGCCTAAATTTAAAATATTGATACTAAGGTGGCGAGCAGATTACTATTTTTAGAGCATTTAATAGAAATTTGTCAAAAAAGCTGGTGTGGTGGCAAATGGTGGAGTGGCGAGGTTTGTGCAACAAATTTGAAAGTTTTTGCCATGGATGCTTTTTGCTTGATTACACGAGTGGTATGTTTATGTATGGCTGTTTAAAGATGAAGAAATTTGTAGCAAGCGCGTTGCGAGCGAGAAATTTTTATAGTGTTAGCTAGCATCGATATAGCAAGGCAAAATGAAGAAGTCCTGGCAGAGAATGAGCAAACACTAAATTTTATCCAAGCAGATTATAGGGCATTTGATTTTTGCCAAGAAATGGCTTATAAAATTTAGTAAATCTATGCTCACCCAGCCTAAATTCTCTTTTATAAATTTAAGCTACAAACAAACGAATTTCTTAGCAAATTTATACAGCTACTAGGCGAAATTTAGCTTATAACACTCGCACAGGTACCATGAATTTACAACTCAAAAGAAGTTATCAAATTTACTCTTTCAGGCGAGCTCTTGCCTAGTCGAATTTTAGCAAAGTGCCCATGTAATGGTGCAAAAATTAAAATTTGCTACATTTAATCCACGAACAAGCAAATTTATCGTCAAATTTGGTCGCCACATAAAACCAAGAGTAGTAAAAGCTTTTTGTAAAAAAGTATTATTAAAGCGATATCCCATTACCAAATTTAGCTAGATATTAGGCAAAATTTAGCTTAAAAATACTCACGCAAGCACTAAAATTTTGTAAGCTCTCACAAGAAAGTCGATTTGCCTAGATTATTTTCAGCACAACACCCATGCAAGCGATAACAAAGCGGGTAAATTCCAGCAAATAAAGATCAAAATTTACTAAATTTAAGCCACATCCAAATTTTACCTATCAAATTTAACCATAAGGTATATCAACCCTGCAAACACCTTTGCGTAAATTTAACACATACAAAAATGATAGGATTTTTGAAAATAGTTATTTATGAGTTTTTGTATTAAAAATTTAATACAAAAAAGAGCAAGCTAGAGCCTGCTCTTTGTTAGAATTTAACCCTTTTTTGGAGTTACAAGCATATTTACATAACGACCTTCTATCATAGGTTCTTTGTCGCGATCAGCTTCATTTTTTATCATTTCCCAGACCTTCTCAAGCATAGCTACGCCAGCTTCTGGGGTGCTCATCTCGCGACCCTTTAAAAATACACGAAATTTAACGTGTTTGCCGTCTTGCAAAAACTCGCTTGCGTGTTTAACCTTATAGTTTATATCGTTTTGGGCGATCTTGACAGAGAGTTTTATCTCTTTTATCTCGATGGTTTTTTGCTTTTTCTTGGCCTCTTTTTGCTTTTTCTCTTGCTGATAGCGGAATTTACCATAGTCCATTATCTTGCAAACTGGTGGCTTCGCGTCTGGCGCTATAAGTACTAGATCAAGCCCAAGCTTATTTGAGATCTCTAAAGCCTCTTCTCTTGAGATGACACCGTATGCTGTGCCATCATCCCCTACACATCTTACCTCTCTCGCCCTTATGTCCTCATTGAGCAATACTTCATTTTCCTTACTCAAAAATGTACCTCACTAAGTTTCTCCTTCGTTAAATTTATAAATTCCGCCAAGCTCATATCGCTCTGCGTCCTAGCCTGTCTGTCGCGTAGCGCAACGCTCTTGTTCACTACTTCGTTGTCACCTAGCACGACTATCATAGGCACCCTTTGTTTTTCTGCCGTTCTTATTCTCTTATTTAAACTCTCATTTTTACTTGCGATCTCACTATCGACGTTGATCTTTCTTAGCTCGCGTGAAATTTCTTTTGCATAGTCTAAATGCGCGTCGCTAATAGGCACGATGACGACTTGCGTTGGAGCTACGAAAAATGGTAGCTCACCAGCAGTATGCTCAAGTAAAATTCCTATAAATCTCTCAAAACTGCCAAGCAGTGCTCTGTGGAGCATTACGGGGCGTTGTCTTTCGTTGTTTGCATCAATGTAGCCTAGATCAAAGCGCTCAGGCAAGTTAAAATCGACCTGGATCGTGCCACACTGCCATTTTCGCTTTAGCGCATCGGTGATCTTAATGTCGATCTTTGGTCCATAAAATGCGCCGCCGCCCTCGTCGATGCCGTATTTAAAGCCATTTTCATCAAGAGCTTCTTTTAGCGCTTTTGTAGCTGTATCCCAAATTTCATCGCCACCGATCGCTTTGGCTGGCTTGGTTGAAATCTCCATCTCATAGTGGAAGCCAAAATTTTCCATTATCGTGCCAGCAAATTTTAAAATTTCTAGGATATTTTCTTTGATCTGGCTTGGCATACAAAAGATATGTGAGTCATCCTGGGCAAATTCGCGAACTCTGAAAAGTCCGTGAAGCACGCCGCTTTTTTCATGGCGGTGCACGACGCCATACTCGAAAAATTTAAGCGGCAAGTCACGGTAAGAGCGGATGTCACTTTGATAGACTTTGATGTGACCAACGCAGTTCATCGGCTTGATGCCGTATTCTGCCTCATCGATCGTCGTAAAGTACATATTTTCTTTATAGTTTGCGTAGTGACCGCTTCTTCTCCACACATCAGCCTTTAAAAGCTCTGGCCCACGCACTGGCTCGTAGCCACGGTCGCGATGGGCTTTGTATAAAATTTGCTCTAACTTCGAGCGCAAGCGTCCACCATTTGGTAGCCATATCGGCAAGCCGCCACCCACTTCTTCATCAAAAGTAAACAGCTTCATCTCGGTACCAAGTTTTCTATGGTCACGCTTTTTGGCCTCTTCGATGATGCGGATGTGCTCTTTTAAACTCTCTTTGTCAGCATATGCTGTGCCGTAAATTCTAGTTAGCATCTCACGACTCTCATCGCCGCCAAGATAAGCTCCAGCCACTCGTGTAAGCTTGAAAAATTTTAAAAATTTGGTATTTGGTACGTGTGGTCCGCGGCAAAGATCCTCAAAATCACCTTGTGAGTAGCTGCTAACTTCACCGTCTGGGATTCTTTTTAAGACCTCTTGCTTTAGGTCGTCATCTTTAAATTTTTCACTCATATTAGCTTTGGTTGAGCAAGTTTTGACGATGTCAATTTTCTTCTCAGCAAGCTCTTTCATCTTATCTTCGATCGCTGCTAGATCGCTTTCGCCTAGCTTCGTGCCCTCATCATCAACTCTAAAATCATAATAAAATCCATCTTCTACGTTTGGTCCGACAAAAAATTTCGCCTTTGGATAGAGTGATTTGATAGCTTGTGCCATGAGGTGTGCACAGGAGTGTCTGATAACGTGTAGTGCTTCTTTTGAGTTGTCAAAATAGATAGGCTCGGCACCACTTTCACGCCCTGCGATACTTTGAGTATCGACTATTTCGCCATTTAGTTTGTATGCGATGATATCGCTCATTGTTTTTCCTTATATCAAATTGTCTTTTTTACGATAAAAGAACGATTAAGGATTTTATCTAAATGGGCTTTAAGCTAAACTTAATATTTACTAAGCAAATTTTTATAAATTCTTTTTAAATCCACAAGCTTTAATCTATAAATTTATTTATAAAATATATATATTTATATTTAAATGTGTAAATCCCTGAATTTAAAGCTTTTTATTTATATAATTTATTATATTTTAAGATTATCCCTGATAATATTTGTTCTTGAAATGAATTTAGCAATTTCTCGTCTTTGCATTACTTAAATTCATTTTTCTCCCGACTAATTTAGTGCTAGGAAGTGGTTAGCCTAGCACTTTTTTATTCTGCAAAATTTATTAGCGTTGGTCGTACTATCTTCGTATAATCTTTTGTATTTAAAATGATCGATCTATCAAGTAGTCCAGCATTAAATGCGATCTCATCGTTTCTTTGTAGCAACCTTTCATCAACTACAATGTGTAAATTTTTATGAAAGCTAAATGGTGGCACCGAACCAAAAACACAATCTGTCAATGCCAAAACTTCATCTGGACTAGCTAGGCTTGCCCTTTTGCCGTCAAATTTTTGTGTCAAGCTATCAAGATTTGCTTGCATATCGGCTGGCAAAATAGCCAAGATATAAGCTTTACCAGCCTTCATCGCTGGCTTTTCATCGCTTAGCAAATAATCATTTAGCACATTTTCATCTTTAAAAATTTCTCTAAATTTCGCTTCATCAATACCTTTTATAGAGCAGACCAGCGCCTTTGCACCCTGACTCATTTTAGTGCCTCTTATCTTCGCAACCTCCTCTGAAGTCCTCGCGCTCTCATGCTCTATCACTCTAAATTTAGCCCCATTTTTGCTAAGAAGATCGTGGATTTTATTAAAAATTTGCTCTGACACCGCTCTTTCCTTTGGATAAATTTAGTTAAAATTATACCGCTAAAACCAAAAAAGGGCAGGAAAATGCAGATAAATTTAGATGACGTAAAGATCGAGCCAAGCTGGAAAGAGGTGCTAAAAGATGAGTTTTTGAGCGAAAATTTTGCACGCATCAAAGAGAATTTCTTAAAAGCAAAGAGCGCTGGCGTCGTCTATCCACCAAGCGGGCTCATTTTTAACGCATTTAATCTAACGCCGTTTCACACCGTAAAGGTCGTCATCCTAGGCCAAGACCCATATCACGGCGCAAATCAAGCCATGGGGCTAAGCTTTTCAGTGCCTAGTGGCGTGAGAGTGCCGCCAAGCCTTGTGAATATTTACAAAGAAATTTACGCCGATCTTGGCATAAAAGAGCCAAATAGCGGCGATCTTACAAAGTGGGCAAAGCAAGGCGTGCTGCTTCTAAACTCTACCCTTAGCGTTAGTGCTGGGCTTGCAAATTCTCACGCTAGCTTTGGCTGGCAGGGCTTTACAGACGCAGTTATAAGAAAGATTAGCCAAAATTTACAAAACGTAGTTTTTATGCTCTGGGGCAACCCAGCCAAGGCAAAAGCACCGCTTATAGACGCTAGCAAGCACCTCATCTTAGAAGCAGCCCACCCAAGTCCGCTAGCTCGTGGGGCATTTTTTGGCTGCAGGCACTTTTCAAAGGCAAATATCTACCTAGCAAACCACGGCAAAACGCCCATCGAGTGGGACTTAAACGCTCAAATTTGAGCTATTTTTTAAGCTCACTAAGAAGTTTATTTACCTTTTCAAGCTCGCTTTTGCAAAATTTCTCGTCATTATTTTGCATTATCATCGCCTCTTGACCGCTTTGTCTTTGCTTAAACTCATCAAATTTAAGCTCAAAAAGCCTTAACGCCTTTTCATCATTTGCAAGTCGTTTGCTCTCTTTGGCATAGAGCTCGTCAAGATAGAGTCTACTTTGTTTGATATATTCATTGCAAACATCGTTTGCATGGACTAAATTTACGCTAAGTAAAATGGCAAAAATGGCTATTTTTTTCATGTTTTTCCTTGAAATTTTTGCGTTATACTAGCCTTTAAGCACTTAAATTTTAAAATGCTCTTTCAAAAAAAGGATAAAAAATGAGACGAAAAGATAGAGAGCTAAGCCGTGAAGATGGCTTAAAAATCATAGATGAATGCGAATATGCGGTAATTTCATGCGTGGATGATGAGGGAGAAATTTTTAGCGTACCGATCTCGCCTGTTAGAGTTGGTGAAAGCATTTTTATACACGGAGCTACCGCTGGCTGTAAAGCAAAACTACTTCAAGATGGACGAAAAGTGGAGTTTGTCTGCATTAGTTTTAACAAAGTCCCACATCTAAACGAAAGTGAGCTTGAAGAGATAAAGAACGATGGCAAAGCACTTGGTGGTAAGGTCTTTACAACTGAATATAAAAGTGCAATCGCAAAAACAAGAGCCTACGAGGTCGAGGATGAGACCAAAAAGTATGAAATTTTAAAAATTCTTAGCCAAAAATACACCGCCTACGCGATGAGTACATTCGATGTGGCTGCGGAATATGGGCTAAAAATCATAAAAATTTATGAGCTAAAGATAGAAAGCCTTAGTGCAAAGGCTAAAATTTTGCCAAAAACTGCAAAGTAAAAGGATAAATTTGAGCTCGTTAGCACTTATGTTTAGACCAAAAAATTTAGATGAAATTTGTGGCCAAAAGGCAGTTAAAGCGGCCTTTTTAAAATTTATAGCCACCGGCAAGATCCCGCACTCCATCTTTTATGGTCCAGCAGGTTGTGGTAAGACGAGCTTTGCAAGAGCCGTTGCAAGCGGAGCAAACTACGACTTTTACGAGTTTGACGGCGGAAATTTAAAGATAGATGACTTTCGCAAAATTTTAAAAAACTACGAAAATGCCTTAAATAAGCCGCTCTTTTTCATAGACGAGATCCACCGCCTTAGCAAAACCCAGCAAGAGGCGCTTTTGATCCCCATGGAAAACTACAAAGCCCTAGTTATAGGCGCTAGCACAGAAAATCCTTTTTTCACCCTAAGCTCAGGCATCAGAAGTCGCTCGATGCTCTTTGAGTTTAGGTCACTTAGCAGCAGCGACTTTGAAGAGCTTTTGGCCAAGATAAGGGAGCAAATTTTATTTAGCATAGATGATGAAGCCAAAGAGTATCTCTTTAAAAGTAGTGGTGGCGACGCAAGAGCCATGCTAAATTTACTCGAATTTGCCGTCACGCTTGACGAAAATGTAAGCCTAGAAAATTTAAAAACACTTCGCCAAAACGCTCTAAAAGAGGGGGCAAAAGAGGACAACACGCATTATGAGCTAGCAAGTGCCTTTATAAAAAGCTTGCGGGGAAGCGACGAAAACGCCGTCATCTACTACCTAGCAAGACTCATCGATGCTGGTGAAAGCGCAGACTTTATCGCTAGAAGGATGTCGATATTTGCCAGCGAAGACATCGGCAATGCAAACCCAAATGCACTAAATTTAGCCGCCAGCACGCTTAGCGTGGTAAAAGAGATAGGCTTTCCAGAAGCTAGGATCATACTGGCTCAGTGCGCCGTCTATCTAGCCAGCTCGCCAAAGTCAAACTCGAGCTACAACGCGATAAATGCTGCCCTAAGATACGTGCAGACAGAAGAAATTTTAAAGATCCCGCCATATCTAAAAAACCACACAAAAGAGAGCAAAGACTACCTTTATCCGCATGATTTTGGCGGCTGGGTCGAGCAAAAATATCTAGAAAAACCGCTCGTTTTTTACAAAAGCAAGGGCATAGGCTTTGAAAAAACGCTAAATGAATGGCTAGATAAAATAAAATCTAAGGACTAATTTTTGGGCTTTACTCTGTCAGATTTATTTATGGCAAGCATAAGAGTAAATTTTAAAGGTATGTAGATGAATGAGCAAAATTTAGCATACATCACAAATTTAAAGATAGAAGACGTGCCTTGGAGTAGATTAACGACGGCTTACGGCAGAGTAAGCGAGTTTCCAGAAATTTTTAAACAACTTTAGGCAGCGATCGGCAAGAAAAATTTGACGCAAAGTTTGGCTACCAGCAAGTCAAACAGCGGACAAAATATGGCAAATCGAGCAAACAACAATGAAGCAAAATTTAACGCCAAAGCCTTTTAAACGCCTTTGATAAAATTTTCAACAAAACCAATAGCCAAATACGTTTTACTAAGTTATATCCGCGCAATAAAGATTGCGAATTTCTCAAAAAAGTCATCTAAAACATGCAAAAACATAATTTTAAAAATTATCAATCAAAAAACGCCTTAGAGCGTAAAAATATTGGTCGTAAAATCTTGCTAGTAAAAGCAAGTTCACCGCGAGTAAGCCGAAAACTAGCACGAAATTTTAAGCCAAGCTAAAAAATTTTTCTTATTTATTCTAATTTTATATTTTTTTAAATATACTCGCTCTCTAAACTACACCAATGAAAGTCAAGAAAATGCCTACAAATTTTGCTGAAATTTTAAATAATTGTGTTGAAAGTATAAATTCATTTCTTTGGGGTCCATACTTCCTTATCGCCCTACTTTGCGGCACTGGACTATTTTTTACTATTAGGCTTAGGTTTGTTCAAATTTTTAAGTTTAAAATGGGGCTAAGAGAACTTTTTGGGAATTTCTCGCTTCACGGCGAAGCTGCTGGCAAGGCCGGTATGAGCCAGTTTCAAGCAGTTGCAACTGCGATCGCCGCACAAGTTGGCACTGGAAATCTAGTAGGTGCGACAACAGCTCTTATCATGGGTGGTCCTGGAGCGATATTTTGGATGTGGTGCGCTGCATTTTTAGGTATGGCTACAAATTTTGCTGAAATTTGCTTAGCTCAAATTTACCGCACAAAAGACGATAGCGGGCACACGATAGGCGGTCCAGCATTTTATATAAGTCGTGGATTAAAGGGAAAATGGGCAAAAATTTTAGCTGGCTTTTTCGCTATCGCTATCATTATCGCACTTGGCTTTATCGGCAATATGGTGCAAGCAAACTCAATCTCAGACGGCTTTAAAGGTGCCTTTGGTATACCTCAGTGGATAACTGGAGCTTTTTTAGCAATCGTCTGCGCGGTCATCTTTATAGGTGGCGTAAGGGCGATCGCAAGAGTAGCTGAAAAGATCGTGCCTTTGATGGCCTTACTTTATGTAGGTGTTGGACTGATCATTATCGCTTTAAATTTTCACGAAATTCCAGATGCAGTTTTACTTATCTATAAAGCAGCATTTGATCCTTCAGCTGCGTGGGGTGGAGCTACTGGAGCTAGCATAGCAGCTGCGATGAGATACGGCATAGCAAGGGGTCTTTTTAGTAATGAAGCCGGCATGGGCTCAACTCCGCACGCACACGCCGCAGCTAATGTCAAACACCCGGTCGATCAAGCAGTACTTGGCATAATGAGTGTATTTGTAGATACTTTTATTGTTTTAAATATAACCGTTTTTGTAGTGCTCACTGCAAATGTTATTAGCTTTGAAAATGGCAAGGCAGTCTTTACAGGCATAACCTTAGTACAAGAGGCCTTCTCATCGCATATCTTTGGCAAGGTTGGCGGTTATAGCTTTGTAGCGATCTGCCTATTTTTCTTCGCATTTACGACCATACTTGGATGGTACTACTTTGCTGAGATCAATGTGCGCTACCTTTTTGGCGCAAAGGCGGTCAGGGCGTTTCAAATTTTGGTAGTCGTTTTTGTATTTTTGGGAAGCTTGCAAAAGGTTGATTTTGTATGGAGTCTAGCAGATATGTTTAATGGCTTGATGGTCGTACCAAATTTAATTGCTATCATCATTTTAAGCCCTATCGTGGCAAAGCTTTTAAAAGATCACGATGCTGGTAAAGAGTATGATGTGAAAGATTATTTGAAATAAATCTTTACAGCATCTTTAGAAAATTTACTAATAATTAATTTTTAAATCTCTTGTTTAGGATATTTTATTAGAAGTGGTGGCCCCGAATGGACTCGAACCATCGACCACTACCATGTCAAGGTAGTGCTCTACCAACTGAGCTACGGGACCAAAGATTTAGGATTATATTTTATTTTCTATTTTATTTAGCTTAATTCTTTAGTAATTAAATTTATTTATAAGCAGTAAATGCAATGGATAAATTTAGAATTAGCTAACGCTTGCTTCGCAGTTATCGGTAAAGATGAAAACTACCCGGCGGTCAATATCGACAAACTCACACACCGTCATAAAACTCCTTGATAGCGATAAAGAGCTAAAATGTGCAAGCTGCCACTATGATGCAGGACATAGCACTAGCTTTGGAAATTACCTTGAATACTGGAAGCCAATATATAAAAATTTATGAAAATAAGATGTTGGAGCAAAAGATTGATACTAAGAAAAAAATTTTGAGAGATGATTATAACCCTACAAAAGAGGAAGATGAATTTTTAAAGCAAAAGGCTGATAGGAATAATACATAGTTAGCGGGGCGGAGTTTAAACTTTCCAGTAAATCAGGTAAGTACTTTAATCTTGCCTAATTTTATCTCTTACGTAAAGCTTTTTAATACAAATTTTATTATAAAGATATAGATAAATCTAAATTGGCAAAATTTATAGAAATACTAAAGATAAAATAATAAATTTTAGTTTTTAAAATTTAAGAAATCTGTATAAGCTTTTTGTTTTAAGGTATTCTAGCGATATTTGACAAGCATTAGAGCAGAAATACTTTTACCCATATGATTTATTTATAAACTGAACTATCTTTGAAAAAGGTTTTAGAAGAAACATTAATGGATTTATATAAAGCCCATTGGCCTGCCACGCTCTATATGACTCAATATTTGCTTTTATAATATTTTTAATACTTTTGTTGCTTTCACCACCCATCCTCATTTTGACAAAAACCTCATCAACATAACTACTTGTGATCTTGCATTTTTCAAAAAATCTTAACATAAGCTCATAGTCAGCAGCAATTCTAAATCCAAGATCAAACATTCCATATTTTTTATAAATTTCACTTTTAACAAAAAAAGTAGGATGTGCAGGGTGCCAACCAGACCTAAAAAGACCATCTTGATATTTTTTTGACTTCCAATATCTTACAACTTTTTTTGGATTATTTGCATCTACGTATTCAAGATTTGCATATACACTATCGGTATTGCTATTTAAAAACTCATCAGCCACTATTTGCAAAATTTTATCACTGGCATAAAAATCATCACTATTTAATATACCCACAATATCCCCAGTAGCCATCCTAATGCCTTTATTCATAGCATCGTATAGACCATTGTCCTTTTCGCTAATAAATTTGATCTTATCGCCATAGCTTTGAACTATCTCAATAGTACCGTCAGTACTAGCTCCGTCTACAACGATATACTCTACATCTTTATAGCTTTGATTTAAAACAGAATTTATAGCATCTCTTATAGTTTTTGCATTGTTCCATACTACCGTTATGATTGATATTTTCAATTTTTGTTCTCCAGAATATTTTTATAAATTTCAATCTGCTTTTCAATAACATACTCATTTTCATATTGCTTTACACTCTCTTTTGCAGCCGTTGAAAGTCTATCGTAGCTCTCAAAGTCATATGATCTTTCTATCACGCTTTTTAGCTCATCAGGCCTACTTAAAAATCCATTTATGCCGTCTTCTATAAAATCTTGACGAGTTCCTATATCATATCCTATAACAGGCACTCCTATACTCATAGCTTCGATAATAGTTAAACCAAAAGTCTCGTACAAAAGTGATGGCTGCAACAAATACTTTGAATGTGAGACGATAGTCATAGTCTCTTCCCTTGAGCACTTTCCTTTAAATATTATGTTTGGCTTTTTATATTTTTGTCTAAGCTGCGCTTCAATATCTCCGCCACCAACAATGGTTAAAATATACTTTTCGTCCAGCTGATCCCAAATTTCTAAAAGCCTCAAAATTCCCTTTGACTCTTCTATCCGCCCTACATATACATAGCCATATTTTTGTGTCTCCGTATTAAAGCTCATTTGTAAGCTATTTGGCTTTAAAATAAGCTTGTCCCCGTCTACTCCAAGACTTTTAATCTTATCTTTTTGAAAATTTGTTAAAACAAAAAAGTAATCAATGTTTTTAAAAACCCCAGATAATTTATAAAACCAAAAAGCTAGCTGTGCCACAAAACTTTGCAAAAGCGACTTTCTATAACATCTATTTAAAATGCCAGACAAAGAAAATTTTTTATGCATGCAAATTTCACAAATACCAAAACCATCTCTATATAAGATCCCAGATATGCACCACAATCTATAATTATGTAGAGTATGGATCACTTTTGTTTTACTATCTTTAGCTGCCTTAAAAACAGCAGGCGTAAGAAGCGGAAAAAAGTTGTGAACATGAACAATTTCAATACCATTTTTTTTTATTATTTCTCTAACCTCTTTGTAATATTTTTTTGAAAACCATATCTCAAAAAAAAGCTTAAATTTATTTATATCATCATTTGAGACTTCATAGTAAAAAACATTTTCACATCCCAGCTTTTTGCGCAAGGCGTTTAGCTCATTTTTATAAACAATATCCTCACCGCCAATATTCTTTGATTGGTATTTATTGTGGATTATTAGAATTTTCATAAGTATGAGCTTATTTGCTGTATATCTTTGGCATTAATATCATAGCTATCAGCATTGCTACATAAATTTTGCAATAATGTATCGTCAAAATTTCTTATTATTTGCGTAAGACTATTTTTGTTAGCAGGATCAAACACAAAGCCATTTATACCATTTTTGATTAATTCAGAAGATCCGCAACGATCGCTTACCAAAACCGGTAGTCCAAAATACAACGCCTCCTCTACCACCAACCCCCAAGGTTCGATCAAACTAGGCAAAATGAAAACATCGTTTTTGGCAAATTCGTCACCCATAAATTTATTTTCTACAGCTCCTCTAAAGATTATATTTTTATTTGAAATAGACTGCAAAAACTCCTGCTGCTCCCCAACACCGATAATAGTGAGGGTAAAATTTGGCATAGCATTAAAAATCTCTACTATAAATTTTAAATTTTTGATATCCACAATCCTGCCAATATATAAAAATCTACCACTAAATTTCTTTTGAGTTTTTATAAATTCTGGTTTGTTTATAATGCCAACACCATTTGTGACTTTTACTTCTCCTTGAAATTTTAATGCTTTTAGCAAATCATAATGCAAGCTACCAGAGGCAAAAACAGTAGAAATCCTTGACAAAAAGATCTTTTTTATAAAACCCTTTAATCCCTTATAACTACTTTCAAAGATAGTTGACTCAAGAGCCAGGCAATTTTTGCCTTTTTTGCTCATAAAAGCTATATACCAAAATTCTGGCAAATCCCATCCGCTAACCAAAATCTTCTTAAATTTTACTCTGCTGAGTATGGTTTGAATAGCCAGTATATTTTTAAAAATTTTTCTTGTTTGAAAATTTCCTTGATATAAAACCTCATAATCAAACAATACATCATTTACGCTAGAAAAATTATTTGAGCGTTTTTCTGAAGTATCCGATGAGATAAATATCACAAATATCTTTAATCTTTTTGCCAGTTCATTATATAAATTTACTTTGTAAAAAGCTGGTATATGTGTAATTATCAAATAATCATACATATTTAAAAACCAACCAATTTTTATTTTTCTCTTTAATAAAAATTACAAGAGATAGTAACACTATAGAAATAATAAATTTAAACAACCAGTAATCAGATTGTAAAGCCTTTTGAACAACTATGTGAGCGATATTGTTAGTATATGGGTGCAGTATAAAAAGTAGCATGGTGTTGCTGCCCCATATTTTGATAAATTTACTATTTAATCTTATATTTTTTATGCAAAAAATAAGCCCATAGACGAAAGAGACAGTCCAAATCACATTTAAAAATTTGTTAGAATAAACCTTACTTGCCATGTCCAAATTTAAGTTAAATCCAAAAAGATAGATCGCCACAAGCACTGTAAAAGACAGCAAAACCAATATATTAGGCAATCTTTTTTCAAAAATAATATTCCCCACATAGACAAACATAAATGAGTTAAGGGCATTATCAATCCCAAATGGGAGATCGATATAAAAGCTAGCCATAAATAAAAACACAACTACAAGTGATTGTAAGAGCAAGCTAGGTATTTTATTTTTTATCAAATATAAAAATACTCTTGAAAAAAATAGTGCTGGCAAAAACCATAGCACGAAAGCATAGGTGTTGCAAAGTCCAGCGAAATCCATATCTATAAAAATTCCCTTGATCTCATGTGTATAATCTAGAGCCTCTCTATGTAGCAGATATCTTTTTAGTATCTCTATAAAAAGACCAACAATAGAAAAAATAAAGTATGGGATCATTAATCTTTTAAAATTTTTAACTACAAAATCTTTAAAATGGGTTTCAAATTTTATAAAAAAGCCAGAGACCATAAAAAACAGCGGCATATGCCAAGTATATATGAAGCCATTTAGTGGGAAATTTATATGACCTAATATAACCGACAATATTCCTATGAATTTTAAAGTATCAACCCATTCAACTCTTTGTTGCACAATAGTTATTCTCACTTAATTTTTTAATTTCTGTAAAACCATACGTTTTTAATATATTAAATACTCTATTTTGAGAAAAACATTCAAATACAATAGCTTGAACATTATATTGTGTAAAAAAGTTCCTTCCTCCCTTTAGCACTTGTTCTTCGAAGCCTTCAACATCTATTTTTATTATATATCTATCATCTTGGGCAAAATTATTATCAACGATAAATTTATCTAATGTTATTGCTTGTACCTCTATGCCATCTTCCGTTTGAATTATATGATTTACAGTTGAACTCCCGCCATAATCTGAGAAATGAACACTACCTATACTATCTGATAGAGCCAATTGTTTTACAATTGTTTCGTCCAAATTATTTAGCAAAAAATTTATTTTACATCTTTTGGAAGTATATGGATGTGGCTCAAAGGCTATAATACTATCACAAACATCCATCATTGAGATACTATAGGAACCAATATTTGCACCAATATCTAAAAATATAGTTTTACCGCATTTCTGGCAATTGTTTTGCTTTGCAAATTCTCTTAATAGTAAAATTTCTTCTCTATCTGGTATATCGGTATATGCATACATGCTCGACACATTGCAATTAGGATATAAAAAAATATTTTTGCCATTAAAAATGGTCTTTGATATTATCTTTTTTGATAATCTTTTAAAAATTTGAAAAGATATGCCAATAAACAAATATTTTATTTTATATATACCATTATTTTTATTCCATATATATTTTAATACATTTAGCATTTCATGATCTCCCAATAAACCTTTTGACATAGTATTTAAATAAAATCCAATATTTAATTAGATCCAAAACTAATGCACTGGCTACTTTATTATCTCTTTTTATCTTATCATACTCTTTAAATATCTCCAGAGTTCTTCCATTCCCAATGCCGTCATCTCGCCATCTGGCAGAAACGATATCTTTAGTTATAACGCTTGGAAAATTTCGATAACTTCGAAGCAAATGCTCATAGTCCATACAAAATTTATTATTTAGATCAAAAAGTCCATATTTTTCAAAATAGCTCCTTGGTACAAACAATCCCTGATGCGGCAAGGACATCCTAAATAGCAGTGATCTTTTATCAAAATTCTTTACAAATTTAGACCTATAAATTTCATTTCCATCTTCGTCCACTCTTTGTATCCTTGTGCTTATTATAGATAATTCTCCAGCCTTTATATCTTTAAAAATCTCTTCTAAAGTTTCACTAGATAAAAACCCATCGCCATCACCTTGAAAATTTATATAATCACCTTTTGCAGCCATTACACCCTTATTAAAAGCATCGCTTATGCCCTTATCTTTTTCGCTAATCCAATATGATATTTTGTCTTCATATTTTTTTATAATTTCTAAAGTACCATCAGTACTTCCACCATCTATTATGATGTATTCAAAATTTTTATAAGTCTGATTTATGATACTTTTAATAGTTTGCTCTAAATATTTCTCACCATTAAAAACGACTGTTATGATAGAAATCATAGGCTTATTATTAGATGCTTCTAAATAATTCATGTTAAAATTATCTTTTCTATTATTATTTTTTCTCATTCATTTTCAAAACTTCTTTGCATACTGATACATAAATATTTGCAAACTTTTTTGTCCTTGCTTCTAATGGCTCTACATTACTCTCATTTTCTATCTTATAAAATTTTAGTACTTCTTTTAAAGACTCAATACTATCTCTTTTAAAAAAAGCTGCGTTTGGATATTGTTCTTTATGCACATCCAAATCAGACAAGATCATATTTTTTCCTACACTTTTACACTCTTCGACGGTAGAACTCCAACCCTCAAACAAAGATGGATTTATTACTGCTTTTGAGAATTTAATCAATGCAAAAACATCTTCATAATCCACGAGTCCCAAAAGTTTTATATTGTCTTCAAGATTATTTGATTTTATAAATTCCCTTGTATCATCAATATATGTTTTATTTCTATAATCACCTAGATACCCAGTACAAACAATATTAATCTCAATGCCATCTTTTTTTAATTCACTAATGGCTTCAAATATCATCATGTGATTCTTATGCTTCCAAAATTGATTTGGTATATAAAAAAAATCATCTTTTATTTCATACTTTTGCAATAACAAACTTTTATCATGTTCACCTAGTTCAAAATATCTACTATTTGGTTGCGAAACAAATTGCAAAACTCTTGCCTTGTCTTCATAATTAGGTGCAAATTTTTTCATATCTTTTAATGCATCAAAACTACTAAGAACAATTAGATCACTATCTCTTATTAACTTTAAAAAATCATTATTCCTATTTCGTATCTCTTTTTCAGAAAACATTTGAGGTAAATGAATATGTTGAAAATCAGGTATCCAATTTATAGTTTTTACATTTTTTAAATTTGTTATAGCTGCGTGAGAAAGTATTTGTATATTATGTTTTTTAAGGATATTTTCGAGCAAAATATTCGTTTTAAATATTTTTTTTTCTATTTTACTAAGAAACCATTTTATACTTTTTCTGTCAAATACGCTATCTTCTATTACAGTTGCATATTCTTGAAACATTCTTTTTGTTTCTATATCTATTTTTTTACCAACAAAAACAAATACTTCAAGCTCTTTTTTTTCTACAGAATTTATAGCAAAAAGCAAGTTTTTAAAATAGTTTAATCCACCCATCCATTCTTTTGACACACTACCTATAAATCCAACTTTAATCATCTAGTCCCTTTATCCACTCTACATAGTTTATTATCTCTTGTTTTAAATTTTTATCCGCCTTAAAGCCATTTTTCTCTAATTTGTGTGTATCCGCCCAGTAGTATATTGGGTTACCAACATTTTCTTGATTATTAAATTTTATATTAATATTTGGATTTACTAGATTTCTTATCATTTCTACTACATCTTTTATGGTATGCTTTACACCAGTTCCACCGTTTATGATATAAAATTTCTCATCTTTTTTTAACAACATATCAACTAAACGCAAAACATCACTTATGTGTATAAAATCCCTTGTCTCTTTCCCTGTACCCCAAAAGACAGCTTCGTTACTACTATCTAATATTTTTTGGCAAGCATCCCAAAGTAACTGCTTCTTAAGACCATTTCCGTATACTGAAAAGAGTCTTACTATGGAAATATTTAAATCAAATTTTTCGCTATAACTCTGACACAGGTCCTCAGCTATTTTTTTATGATACCCATAAGGAGAAACTGGTCTTCCAAAATACTCTTCTACGATCGGCTTATCCTCACATTCGCCTTGTACCGCTGGACTTGATGGGTAGATAAGATGGGAATTATTGTTGTACACCCTCATATATTCTAAAACTTCAAGTGTACCATTTACTGTTTTTTTAAAATCTTCGTATGGACATTTAACAGAAAAACCGACAGAGCCACTACCGCCACAATGCACTATAACATCAAAGACTTGTTCGAATTCCAAAATTGACTTTATCGACACATCATCCTTTTTCCAATAGTCAAGCCCGATCTCTTTTGACTCTTCTATAGACAGTCCGCCGTGTCCTATACCATATGTCTGATATCCTAGAGCTTTAAAATGATTTGCTATGCTTGAACCTAAAAAACCCTTGGCTCCAGTAATTAATATTTTTTTCATACCATTTTCATCTTTTCAATCATCATATTCATATCGCTATCTGTTTTTGGCTTTTTCTTAAAAAAATTTTCAAGCTTTAACTTTCTAATGATTTTCTCCAATAAAAATATCCTGTTATTTAACTTTTTTTTAGAAAATATATGTAAATTTCTTCCATTGCTTATAAGATTATAACCATACTTTTTAGCTATATACTCTAATGTTTTATTCGAAAATATAGATATATGTTGTCCATGTTCAAGACAATAATACCACCAGTTATTAGTGGATGGTGCAGGTACCGTTACTAGTTCTGTTGATAAAAGTACAAAATCTGTTAAGCTAAATATTTTTTCTATTTCTTCTATCGGATTTTCAAAATGTTCAAAATTTTCAAAAGAAGTGACAGCTTCATACTTTTTATCAGATATACTGCCTTCAAATCCTCTAGCAACTAAATTTATAGCATACTTATCATACCAATAAAAATTAAAGCCATTATCACGCATCATCCGTGTAAAAATGCCATACCCTCCACCATAATCCAAAAAATCACATTTTGTATTTACGCATGATGACATTACAAAAGTAGCTATTTTAGAAAAAATAATATTTCTTGCAATTACTCCAGTATCAGATACACTAATAGCATCACTATATGACTCTTTAAGCCAGTATGGGTTTTCTGTTTGTACAAAACCACACTTTTCACATTGAAAGTAGTTAATATGATATTTATTTAAAATAAAACCGTGATCAAATTTTTTAGCAAGACCATTACATATTTTGCAATTCAAATTAAATCCCCATATCTAGAAGTAGCCGCCATTATAGGCATATTAATATTTGGCTTATTCTTTTGCAATATCTTTAAATATTCCTCTTCGCTTGGCATAAACTTCTCTAAATTTGTATCAAAATTTTCTACTCTGCACCACTGATTTATTTTAAAATCAAATCTTTTTATTACCTTACAAGGATTACCAACGGCGATGCTAAATGGAGGAATGTCTTTTGTAACAACACTGCCGGCACCTATGATAGAGCCATGACCTACACTAACTGCTCCAAGGACTATCACGCCAGCACCGATCCAAACATTCGCCCCTATTTTTAATGTATCGCCATTTGTTGTTCCAGTTGCTATATATGGCTCCATTGGATCCTTGTATATATGATTACTTCCAAGAAATTTACAGTCGTTGCTAGTCATTACATAATCACTAATAATAAGCTTCTTGCTTGAACTTAAAAGATTTCTCCGTCCTAAATAACAATAATTGCCTATTTTAATGTGTTTAAAATTCTTAATTCGCCCATTTACATTTAGCCACGACCACTCTCCTATGAGGGTATTCGAACCGATACCAACACTCTCCCATCCAAATACATTAACCGTTTTATCAATATATGTATTTTTTCCTATATCTTTTTTATGAAATAGTAATTTTACTTTTGAAAATAGTATTAGTAAAATCTGTTTTTGTTTTTGAGATAGATATTTTTTTAGTTTATTTATTATTTTTCTTTTTATACTTATTTTATTTTTTTCTCTTAATATACTAGACACTACATTTCTATTTATTGTTTTTTCAACAATATCTTTTGTAAAACTAGGATAAAAATTTACTAGTTCGTCCTCGTGTTCCGAGAAAGAGCAGTGAGTTCCACTTCCATCAAACCCAATATTTTTCACTAATTTCTTAGCAGGATATAGCGTAAGTCCTTTTTGTTTAAATACGCATAGATACCAATAAATCGCCCATGAATCTATTTTACCATCGATCTGCGTCTTAGCCATACTGACACAATCATAAGAATCATCAAAATTAAAAAGATTTTTTTCCTGTTTTGAGCTGCTGATGATTTGCTCCAAATCCCTTTTATCTCGTTTAAATTTTTGCCATCTATCCGCCCAAGTACCCCAGCTCCAAGAGCTAGTAAGTTTCAAAAAATAGCTACTTTCGATATCTGATATATTATCAGTAAAAGAATACCCAGTAACGCTGTATACTTTGCCCTCATTTTTATAAATTTCTAGTGCTTCGTTTATAAATTTTAAAAAATTCGGACTTGTTATTAAGTCATCCTCAAGAACAATTATTTTGCCATATTCATTTACAATTTTTGTAACGCCGTCTATGATACTATTTGCGAGACCATAGTTTTTTTCTCTTTCAATGATTGTAATATTTTTAAATCCATTTATACTTTTTATATATTCTCTTACCTCTGCTACTTTTTGTTTTGACTCTTCATTTTTAGCCGCATCAGAATATATAAAAAGATCACTTTTATTTGCAAATTTATTTTTTTGCAAGGCCTCTATAGTCTGCTTCGTATGATCCAATCTATTATAGACAAATAGCACTATTGGCGCTAAATTATACGATTTTATATCAATTTGTTGCATTATTGCCGGCTCCAAATTTTTTAATTGCTTTTTCCCAAATATATGGTGTTAAATTCTTCCAAGAATTTTCAGCCAACGCATAGCTATTTGTATTTTTATTTACGATACTCAAAATTTGACTTTGAAGATCAGATGGATTGTCTATCAAGCTAGATTCCATAAAGCCTTTTTCGTGAACCGTATCCAAGAACCATTCCTTTAAATCACCCTGCATCCAATCAACTATTGGAGAGTTAAATCCAATCTTAGACTTTCTCCATGTTATCTCTTTTGGCATATAAGGATCTATGGCATCTCTTATGAGCTTTTTTGTATAGCCATTTCCAAATTTACTAGAATACGGCAAAGAGGTTACAAAAGAGACGATCCTGTGATCCATAAAAGGCATCCTTATCTCTACGCTATTTGTCATAGAATACCTATCATAATTCCTAAGCAAGGTTGGCAATATTGTTTCATGAAAAATTATATATAGTTGCTGAGAAAAGCTATCAAGTTTTTTAAAATTTTTATGGTTGGCATCTTTTGACCTAATTTCTTTTCCAAAAATTATTTTTGCTATTTTCTTTATCATAAATTTAACATATATATTAAAATTACTATTCCTATCAAACTGTGTTCCATTACCCAATGTCTCTTGATAGGTATTAAGTATGTCAATACTATTTTTTATCGAAAATTTACTATTCCATAAGGCTTCAACTAAATGTCCATAGCCACTAAAAAGCTCATCTGCTCCATGCCCATCTAATGTCACTGTCGTTCCATGTTTTTTTACAGCTCCATATGTAGCCATCATTGGTATCGGGCTAGTTATATATAAATCCTCAAACATATAAAAATATTTTTCTAGGTTATCCCAATACTTAAGAGGCTCAATGTTTATATAGGTAGCTTCAATTCCTATATGATCAACAACCATTTTTGCAAAATGTGATTCATCAAGTGGAGTACCTGGAAAAGATGCAACAAAAGCATGTTGCCAGTCATTCTTGCCATAATCAACATAAGATTTTGATAGATGAGCCATAGCTGAAATAGTTGCACTACTATCAAGCCCTCCACTAAGGGCTGTTCCTATGGATACATCTGCTCTCATCCTAATCTTACAGGCGTCTAAAAACAATTCCCTAAATCGCTCTACTTGAGCATCATATGTTTTTGGTGGCTCCACAATATTATCAAGCGTGTTCCAATATCTTTTTATTTTTAAATTTCCATTTTTATAAATTCCATTATGTCCAAACGGAAATCTTTTAATTCCATCTATCAAACATTTTTCAGTTGCTTCATATGAAAAAATATTATCTTTCATCCAGTGAAAATCTTGTGATGGTCTTATTTCTTTTAAAAATGGATAGATGGCCTTCATTTCTGAGGCAAATATAAATTTACCATCAGTTGAGGCATAAAAAAGTGGTTTTTTACCAAATCTATCTCTGGATAAAAAAAGCTCTTTTTTTTGATTATCCCATATAGCAAAAGCCCACATTCCATTAAATTTTAAGACACACTCTTCACCCCACTCTATATAAGAATAAAGCAAAACTTCTGTATCCGATGATGAACAAAATGCATGCCCTTTTGCTTCTAACTCTTTCTTAATTTCCAAAAAATTATATATCTCACCATTAAAAATTACACAGTATCTTTTTGTTTTATCATACATTGGCTGATGAGCGCCATCTGACAAATCCACAATAGCCAGTCTTCTATGTCCCAATGTAATACTATTTTCAATTGTTTCTATCCCAAAACCATCAGGACCCCTATGCTCTAATCTATTTAACGCACTTTTAAATTTAGTTTCATTTGAAGATGGTATCGTTCCTAATATTCCACACATATACTTTTACAGATCCTTCATATAATTATCTTATAAACCAATACAAATATTAAACTACAAGTCTATAAAAGCTTATCTTTTTTAAAACTATTGTTTACAAAAAATACAGTATTAACAGTCTTTGCAAAGATAGAATAGCCATATTGCCTTAAATAATCAGCTATTTTATTGTTTTCAATTTCACTAAAGCTATTTCCTAGAATTTCTATCAAAACTATTTTTGGTTTGTATTTTTCAAAGTTATTTGATCTTAATACCATAAGATCCAATCCTTCAACATCTACCGATAAAAAGTCTATATCCTGGTTTTTTGGCAAATTTCTATCAAGAATATCCTCAAGTGTTGTAGTTTCAATATCTTTTGTAAATTTTATAAAATAATTTTCCTTTTCATACTCTACTGCCAACTCCTTTGAAAAAGTATTTAAAGCAGGTTCATTAAAGGCATAGTAAGTTAAAATTTGTTTTTTATCAGATATTGGCCTTTCTATATTTATATCTCTTGGACGAAATTTATCAAAAGCAATCATACTGCCGGGCATGGCATCTATATTAATACCTCTCCATCCTTTTTTATAAAAATAATATGTATTTGAAAAACGCTTGGGATGATGGGCACCCACATCTACATAAAAACCAAATTTCTGTCCTCCAAACAACCTTCTCAAAATCATATCTTCACCCTCTTGGGAATATGACTTTGTGGTATATCCATCTAAATTATTATTTCTAAACTCGATAATCTTTTCTTTTACTATTTTTGGCAAAAATTTTTTACATATTTTTTGTAGTGACATTTATTCTCCACTCTGTTTAATGGCCGATATAGAAAAAATAGGCTGTATGTTGTCAATTGGTTTAAATCTAAAATTTCTTGTTATAAATACGGAAGTCGTCCAAGTATAATCATTTATAGGTCCAAAACCATGAAAATCTATCTCTATAAGATCTAATTTTTCTCTTAAATATTTTGATGTTTCCCTAAACCAATCAGAATTATCCAGTATAACAATACTGCCCTCCATTGACTCTCTATTTAAATGTTGCTCAATTATTTTTGAACATTCCAGTCTTCTGATACCATCTATTATAATTACATCAAATTTTTTATCAAAATCCAGTATAGATTTTTCATAATCTTCACTGTTCTCCCTATATAGTAAGGTCTGGTTGTCATTGAGACTAGAATTTACTTTTTCAAACCATTCTTTATCGTGCTCAACAGAAATCACACATTTAGCTTTTTTGGCCCAATAAGCCGATGAATTACCACTTCCGAATTCAAAAATTGATTTTTCAGAAAAATCAAAAGTGTTTAAGAATTCTACAGCTGGATACGTATACCAAGGTATTTTATTTCCATAAATATCTATACAGTCCCATTTTTTTATGGTGTTATATTGAGAATAGTCATAAGCCAATACCTTAAAATTATGAAATTGTTTTTTAATTCGTACAGGAATAAATTTCCCCACTATCTTTCTAATCACCATATTCTCCTTGGATTAATTGTATTTAGTTTCATAAAAAAAATTCTTCTTAATTTGTAACTAGCAAAATCAAACATAAAACCAGCAATCATATAGCTAACCAGTGTTGCTATAGCAACACCTTTAATTCCAAATTTTGTAATTAATAATAAATTTAAAAATATATTTGTAACCATTCCACAAAAAGTTCTCCAAAAAGCTAATAATTGTAAATTTTCAGCAATAAACCATTGGCCACTAGCAACCCCTAAAAAGACAAATATACTTGCCCAAATATGTATTGTCAATACACTTGCTGCCTGATTATATTGTTCACCATAAAGCATATTTACTATAATATCAGATAAAAAAGTCATTGGTAGTGCTATTGCAATGGCTATCCATACAACAAGGTCAAAAAGCTTTTGAAGCCTACTATAGTATAACTCTTCACTCTGCTTTCTTGCGTTTACTACTGCAGGAAATAAACTGGATACAAGAATAGTGGGTATAAAGTACCAAATTTCACTTAATCTAGTTGCAGCTGCATATTGTCCAACAGCTTCATTTCCTAGTATCTCTTGAATCATAACCTGATCTATTTTCATATATATAGATATTACAACTCCGCTTAAAATAAGTGGCCAGCTATCTTTTAGGAGGGATATGGCAATAGTCTTATTAAATTTTATTTTTTTTATCTCACAAGTTGAATATTTTAGAAAAAAATAAATAAAACCCATAGCCAAAACTACACTATCAAATAGAATAGCCCACGCAAAAGCTACAAGCGGAGCGTTAATCAAAATGAGTGTAATCTTTACTATACTACTTATAAAAAGAGAGATGATATTAGAAAATACTGCATATTTTGATAAAACTTTTGATTGGAAATACATATCAACCACATTGAATGATTGAAATATAGTAGCACTAGCTATAATAAATACTAGTAAATTTGTATATCTATTATTTGAAGTAAACTGGGTAGCAATTACTAAAACCAATAGTGTTACAACAGCACCCATGAGCTTAAGATAAAAAGCTGTACCTATCAGCTCGGTTGCTTTACTTTCATCTTTTACTATCTCTCGCACCACTATACCATCTAGTCCGAGTGTGGCAATGGCAGCAAAAAGTCCTACAAAACTTTGGGCATATGAAAAAAGCCCAAATCTCTCAGGCCCTAAATATCTAGTCACCCAAATTCCTACAAAAAGTCCAACTAACATACGGAGTATTTTTTCAAAAAAAAGCCATGATGTATTTTTAAAATACTTCATAAAGCCTTGATGATTTTTTAATGATATTATTTTATCTATCATTTATTTCCAAATACCACTCATAAAGCGCCTTTATTCCATCTTCAAGCTCTACTTTATGCTTCCAGCCAAGAAAGTGGAGCTTAGAAGGGTCTGTTAGTTTTAGCATCGTGCCATCAGGCTTACTATCATTAAAATATAGCTCGCCTTTAAAGCAAATTATATTTTTAACCAAATTTGCTAGCTCTTTTATAGAGATATCTTTGCCAGTTCCTATATTTATATGCGTATTTCTTATCTCTTTGCTATTTTTGTCATGAGTATCTTTAAAGTCTCTATTTTCTAGCAAAAATACGCAAGCATCAGCCATATCTTCTGAATATAGAAACTCTCGTCTAGGCTCTCCTGTGCCCCAAATTTCTACTCTGTCTTTTGAAATACCAAATTTACTAAGATAAGCCATAGCTTCATTTAGATCTTTTACTTTTAGATCTTTTATCACTGCATCAAATTTTTCTTCGCTTAAAAGTTTTGCTAGGTGTATCTTTCTTATAAGCGCCGGCAACACATGTGAGGTTTCTAGATCAAAGTTATCATTTGGACCATATAAATTTGTAGGCATAACAGATATAAAATTTGTACTGTACTGCAGATTATAGCTCTCACACATCTTCATCCCGGCTATTTTAGCGATCGCATATGGCTCATTTGTGTATTCAAGTGGAGATGTCAAAAGTGCATCTTCACTCATTGGTTGTGGAGCATTTTTAGGATATATACAAGTACTTCCCAGAAATAATAGTTTTTTTACCTTATGTACATAGCTTTGGTGGATCACATTATTTTGAATTTGTAAATTTTCATATATAAAATCAGCCCTATAAGTGCTATTGGCCACTATTCCACCGACCTTTGCAGCAGCTAGCACCACGTACTCAGGCTTTTCTTTTTCAAAAAACTCACAAACTGCCTTTTGATCTATAAGTTCAAGCTCGCTATGAGTTCTTGTGATTATATTTTCATAGCCCTTTGATTTTAAATTTTTCACTATAGCAGAGCCTACTAGACCCTTGTGTCCTGCTACATAAATTTTGCTATTTTTATCCATTTTTTACTCAAAATAGCTCATTATCTCATATCCGCCATCTTTTAGATAGACATCTTTTGTCATGAGCTTTAAGTCCGATTTCATCATATCATTTACTAGATCTTGAAGATTAAATTCCCTCTTCCAGCCTAGTTTTTTCTCTGCTTTACTCGGATCTCCAAGTAGCAAATCAACCTCCGTTGGTCTAAAATATCTTGGATCTACGCAAACCACAGTTTGTCCGATACTTAAATGTGATATATCTAAATTTAATTCTTTTGCTTTTTCAAAATTTAGTGAGTCAACGACTCCTACCTCATCTACGCCAACCCCTTCAAATCTCAAATTTATGCCAGCATAAGCAAATGCAAATTTTACAAAATCTCTAACTGCTGTTGTTTGTCCAGTTGCTATCACCCAGTCTTCTGGCTCTGGGGCTTGTAGTATCATCCACATCATCTTTACATAATCTTTTGCATGACCCCAGTCTCTTTTGGCGTCTAAATTTCCAAGGTAAAGCTTGTCTTGAAGCCCAAGCGCTATCTTACTAGCTGCCCTTGTGATCTTTCTAGTTACAAATGTCTCACCTCTAACTGGTGATTCGTGATTAAATAATATGCCATTACAAGCAAAAATACCATAAGCCTCTCTATAATTAACCGTTATCCAGTATGCATACATCTTTGCGACTGCATAAGGGCTTCTTGGATAAAATGGTGTAGTCTCACTTTGCGGTGTCTCTTGTACTTTTCCGTAGAGCTCAGAGGTAGATGCCTGATAAATTTTAGTTTTTTTCTCAAGCCCTAGTATCCTTATAGCTTCAAGTAGTCTAAGAGTGCCTGTGCCATCAGCATTTGCGACATATTCTGGAGTTTCAAAGCTTACATGCACGTGGCTCATGGCAGCTAGGTTATAAATTTCATCCGGCTGTACTTCTTGGATGATCCTTGTTAAATTCATAGAGTCCGTCATATCACCATAATGTAAGAAAAAATTTCTATTATCAACGTGTGGATCTTGGTAAAGATGATCTATCCTATCTGTATTAAAAAGACTCGTTCGCCTTTTTACACCATGGACTACATAGCCCTTTTTTAGTAAAAATTCCGCTAAATACGATCCATCTTGACCAGTTATACCAGTTATTAATGCTACTTTTTTATCCATAAATCACCTTTTAAAATCATCGTCTAGGCGAATTATATCATCTTCACCTGTATATTCACCGACCTGAGCTTCTATCAAAACCACAGGAATTTTTCCTTCATTAGACAGCCTATGAACTTCGCCCATTTTTATATAGATAGACTCATTAGGACAAACGAGTCTAGTTGTCTCACCTATCGTAACAGTGGCACTACCTGATAGTACTATCCAGTGCTCATTTCTATGAAAATGCTTTTGTAAGGATAGCCTTTTGCCAGGTTTTACCTCTATTATCTTTATCTTATAACCATCTTGATTTTCAAGGACAGTGTAGCTTCCCCAAGGCCTATTTGTCGTAACATGGGCATTGCAAAGCTCAGAGCTCTCCTCTTTTAAAATTTCCACGACATTTTTTACTTTTTGGCTAGAGGACTTTTTAGATATCAAAAGAGCATCTTTTGTATCAACAACAGTTAGATCATCGACATCTATTAAGGCTATTTTTTTGCCACTAGATAAAACTAGATTGTTGTGAGAATTTATCTGTAAAAGATCACTATTTATTGTATTGCCATTTATATCTTTTGGTAGCTGCTCATCCAAACTATCAAAGCTTCCAAGATCACTCCAAGGTGCATCTAAAGCTACCATTTTTACAATACCAGACTTTTCCATCACAGCATAGTCTATACTATTTTGTGGGATATTTTGCATATCGGTAGTGTCTATTTTAATATCAAATTCGTCTTTTTTTGCATTATCAAAAGCTACTTTACATGCTTCAAGTATCTCAGGAGCAAAAATTTTCATCTGATCCAAGAAAACGCCTGCCTTAAAGACAAACATACCTGAATTCCAGTAGAAATTTTGATCTTTTAGAAATTTCACCGCTCTTTCATAGTCTGGCTTTTCATAAAAAGCCTTCACATCACCATTATAGCTCTCTATATATCCAAATCCCGTCTCAGGCGACCTTGGCTTTATACCAAAAGTAACCAAGAAATTTTGCTCTGCCAGCTCCTTTGCGGCTTTTACGCTTGTGTGATATGCTTTAATATCCTTTATCAAATGATCCGATGGCGTTACTAAAACAATCTCATTTGGATCAAGTGCAAGGCAAGCTAATGTGATCGCTGGTGCAGTATTTCTACCAACTGGCTCAAGCAGATATTTAAAATTTGTAATATTTAAATTTTCTATCTGATCCATCGCCAAGTAGTAATGATCGATATTTGTTATCACGAATGTATTATCACAAATTTTGCTATTTCGTAGTGCAGTTAGCTGAAAAAGTGATCTGTCATCAAATAATTTAATAAATTGTTTTGGCATCAAAGTCCTGCTAATAGGCCACAACCTCGTACCAGAACCACCACATAATAATATATTTGTCATAAATTTTATCTACTTTAAAATGAGCTTAAAAATCTTATATAATTAAAGCTAAAAAAGACTAAGAACTTACTAAAACCATATAAAATATAAGTTTTGATAGCTTTTAAACTATCAAAATACCTCTCTCATCTTATGCGTTAGCTCTAGGCTCGCTTCAATCTCGGCTCTTTTTGCCATTACACTTTCAACATTGACACCAATATTTATACCAAGCTTTTTAGCAAATTCATAAAGCTCTGCAAAATTTTCAAGGCAAATCTGCGATGCTGTAGCTAAAAGATCACCACTCCCAAGCATCCTTTTTTCGCTCTTTTCATCAACGCTTATGCCAAGCCACTTGATAAACTCTAGCGTTTTTGGCGTACCACAAGTCGTAAATGTCAAAATAATAGGCAAATTTAACCCACTTTTTGCCACGCTTGTTAGTAAATTTTTAGCCAAATTTATATCAAAAACCGCCTGTGAGATGAAAAATTTTGCTCCCATTTTGGCCTTTTGGCTCATCCTTTGCTCTTCATCACCCTTTTTAGCGTGCCTCTCAGCTATGCAAACACCACCCACTACAAGCTCTTTAAACTCGTCTCTAGCGATCTCATAAGCACGCTCTAGGCTCATTTTGGGCTCTACTTTACCAGAAGCAACGCCAACAAAAACATTTATATCGCTACTACTTTTGGCTAAATTTGCTCTAAATTCACTCTCATTATATTTATTCGCGACCCTATAAAAGATGCTTGGCGTCTTTAAATTTAGATATTTTGAGTAGTAAATTTCAGGGCTTAATGTATCACTAAATTCAAAAGTTCGCTCGCTTTTTATACGGCTACTTTCATCTTGGATCTCATAAAGCACCAAGCCATCAGCCTGCACGTCCGTGATCCTCTTGTTCCACTTTGCGGCGATCTCTTTAAGCTTCGCCTCGTCAAATTCAGCCTTTGGAGGCGTTAGGCCATAAAGCACTATGCCACTTTCATTGTTTATGATCTTATCTTTTAACATTTTCTAACTTTTTTTGAAATTTAAACGGAGTTTAGCGCCTAGGCTAGCTAGACGCTAAAATTTGGATTATAGACCTCTTACGATCTTGACAGCTTCTACCATGTTTTTAAGGCTTGGCTCGACCTCTTCCCATTTTCTTGTTTTTAGGCCACAATCTGGGTTGATCCAGAGCTGCTCTTTTGGTAAGACTTCAAGCAGAGCTTTGATCTGAGCGACGATCTCCTCGACACTTGGCACACGTGGGCTGTGGATGTCGTAAACGCCAGGTCCGACCTCTTGTTTGTAGCCAACGGCTTTAAAAATTTTAAGTAGCTCGTTGCCACTTCTTGCAGTCTCGATACTAATAACATCAGCGTCCATAGCTTCAATAGTCTTAATAATATCGTTAAATTCAGAGTAGCACATATGTGTGTGGATCTGAGTTTTTGCCTCGGCTGAGCTTACTGAAAGCTTGAAACAATCAACCGCAAATTTCTCATAAGCTGGGATGTTTTCAGCTCTTAGCGGATAGCCTTCTTTAAACGCCGCTTCATCGACTTGGATCACTCTGATGCCTGCATTTTGAAGGTCTGCGATCTCGTCATAGATACAAAGTGCAAGTTGCTTTGCTACCTCACTTCTTGGCAGATCGTCACGCACAAAGCTCCAGTTTAGCATAGTCACAGGACCTGTTAGCATGCCCTTCATTACGTGTTTTGTGATGCTTTGAGCGTATTTCATCCACTTAACAGTCATCGGCTCTGGGCGGCTCACGTCACCAAAGAGAAGTGGTGGCTTGACGCAGCGGCTGCCATAGCTTTGCACCCAGCCATTTTGGCTAAATGCATATCCGCTGATCTGCTCGCCAAAGTACTCAACCATGTCGTTTCTCTCTGGCTCGCCGTGTACCAGTACGTCTAGGCCGATATCTTCTTGGAATCTCACGCAGTGATCGATGTATTTTTTGATGCCTGCTTCATAAGCAGCTGCGTCGATCTCGCCTTTTTTGAAATTTTGGCGAAGTACGCGAAGATCAACTGTTTGAGGGAAGCTGCCTATCGTTGTTGTTGGCAAGATACCGTATTTTAGTGTTTCGCGTTGGATCTTGATGCGGTCTTCAAATTTCTCGTCACGCTCAAATTTACTTAAATTTTTAATGCGGTTTTGAACGCTTTCAGAGTGGATGAGTTTTGAAGTAGCGCGAGTTTTAACAGCATTTTTGTTCTCTTCGTAAATTTTAGCTTCAGCATCATTTAGTTTCTCGCCATTTGCTAGTTTTGTGATGATCTTGATCTCATCAAGCTTCTCAACCGCAAAGCTTAGCCAGCTTTTGATCTCTGGGTTTAAATTCTCTTCATATTTTAATGTATAAGGCACGTGAAGAAGTGAGCATGAAGTGCCGATGTAAAAGTCTTTTCCGCCTATTTTTTCTGAAATTTCACCTACGAGTTTTACTTTCTCATCGATGTTGCTTTTCCAGATGTTTCTACCATCGATCACGCCAGCAAATAGTGTCAAATGGCTATTTTTGATAGTCTCAAGTGCTTCGAAATTTCTCTTGCCGTGAATGAAGTCAAGTGCTATGCCATAAATTTTAGTTTTAGCCACTTCGCTAACTGCCTTGATCGCATGCTCAAAATATGTCGCAAACACGATCTTGATGTTTTTTGCAACGCCTGTTAGCTCGTTATAAACCTTTGTGATAAGTGGCAAAAGGTCGCTTTCGTTTTTGTCAGTTACAAAGATCGGCTCGTCAAACTGCACTAAAATTTCATCATCAAGCTTAGAAATTTGCTCAAGTAGCTTTTTATACTCTCCTACAAGAGAGTCAAGGTGCTTAAATGGGCAGCTGCCGTCAGTCGTCTTTGAAAGAGCCAAAAATGTGATAGGGCCGATCAAATTTACCTTGCCTTTTACGCCGTTAGCCTTCGCCTCTTTGTATTCATTTAAAATTTTGTCCGCTTTTAGGCTAAATTTACTCTCGCTGCTAAGCTCTGGCACGATGTAGTGGTAGTTTGTGTTAAACCACTTTGTCATCTCCATCGCAACGCCATTTTTGTTGCCTCTTGAACAAGCAAAATATTGCTCCAAGCCGCTTAAATTTGCAAACCTTGGAGGCGTAGCGCCAAAAGCGATGATGTTATCAAGCATTAGGTCGTAAAATGAAAAATCATTAACGCTAATGGCCGAAATGCTAGCATCTTGTTGATATTTCCAGTGTCTTTGGCGAAGCGTCTTTGCAGTCTCTTGTAAATTCTCTTCACTAAAGCCCTCTTTGCCAGCCCAAAAACCCTCTAACGCGCGCTTTAACTCTCTTTTCTCTCCGATTCTTGGAAAACCTAAAACATAACTTTTTATCATTTTTATCCTTTTTAAATTTAAATTTACAGACGAAAATTCGCTCTGCGGACTACTATAAAACTGTGTCATGCACAGCAACCTTGAATATTTTTATGCAGGTACAATGGGGCTAGAATTACGAAACCGCTCCCTTATCCCTGCGACCCAAACCCCAGCACGTTCAATGTTGTTGTGCTGCGCACAAGTCTGGGTCACACCACACGCGGTGGATGACACCCGCTTCTTCTTAGACTAAAGTAAAATTTATAAAAAACCCTGCTAAAAAGATCCTTGCCAAATTTCAGGCATTGCTTAGCTTTGCTATTAAAAATGCAGTTACAATGCAGCGGACCTGCTAGCAAAAATGGATTTATCTCAATGTGAAAAAATGTAAAATCATTTAAAAATTTGCGTGATTTTTGAAAATCGCTGATATGTTTTTTGCCGAGATTAATGAGCTTTATGCATGGGACAAGGCATCAGCGTTTTTCCTTTGAGATAAATTTTGTCCGGCATTATAAACGCTCTTTGCCAAATTTTTGTTTAAGGCTTGGGCGCTACTAAATTTCACGCCCAAAATATTTAGTCTTTTTTGCCTTTATTTAGGGATTTTAGCTTAGCATCCATATCAGCTGTAAGCATAGTAAAGACCTTGTTCGTAAGCTCCTGTGTTAAGTCCTTAGCCTCTTGCATTGTCTTTTGGCTAAATTCATTTAAGAGTTTGTCCGCTTTTTTCTTATCTTTTTTATAAAGTTTCACATACTCATCTTCAAATTTAGCCTGTTTTACCGCCAACTCTTTTTCAAATTTAGCGTATGCCTCTTTTACCACTGGCGAATACTTCTCATAGTCAGTCATTACAAGGGTTTGAAGCTTTCTATAAACCCAGTATATCGAAGTGTCATCAGCGTCGTATGAGCCATCTGAGTAGCCTTTTATAAAGCCATCAAGCCCCTCGTAATACGGCAAATAAACGCTAAGATCAGCCATACCAAGAGCGACATAAGTTACGCGTCCAATCTCTTTTGGTAGCCATGGGCGCACCTGCATGACGTGAGACTCGTATGTTCTAAAGACGCTTATAGCGCGGTAGATGTTTTTCTTATCTTCATCTTTACTAGCGTAGTTATCAAACGCAGTGCCGTTGTAGTGGGCTCTCATCGCAGCTTTTAGATCTTCAACACTTAGTTTTTTCTCTGGTTTTAAAAATACTGGGAATTTCTGACCATCGGCGAAGTCTTGTTTTAAGCTTGGGTTAAACATGCTTTGCACCCAGCAAACGCGTGGGTAGTTGTAAGTCACATCTCTTTCATCATCCCTTGTATAAGCCTTTGTGAAGTTAAATTCGCCATCTTTTGCAGGGTCATAAGTCTTGTTATCGATCGCAAATTTAATGACGTCTTTTGCTCCCATGAAATTTGGATCATTCTCTTTATAGTTTTGAAGTCTGCCTTGGTTTGCGGTAACGAAATACTCATCTGGAGCGATCTTTGTGGCGATCCATTTGTGGCCTGTACCTGTTTCAAAGTACCAAAGCTCGTTTGCGTCAATAAATACTACGCCAAAGCCTTCTCCAGCGCCCTTTGTCTCCACTATCTCGCCAAGAAGCTTAACACCCTCTTTTGCACTCTTCATACGTGGCAAAAGCACGTCTGGGATGTCATCTTCTGTGATGCCACTCTCTTCGTTATATGGGTCGATCTTTAAAAGCTCATCTTTTGCGTAAATAGTCTCAGTGCCGCTTAGGCCAACGCCAGCCTCGTTGTAGCCGACCGCTCCGTGAAGTTTTGTATGAGAGTTTGCGATGGTTGTGTATCTCATGCCATCTTTTGGAAGCGGATATGTAAAGTCATTTGCGCCGTCATGTGCCTTTGAGCTATGCATACCAGTTTGGTTTTTCTTTGCTGGATGGATCAAAAAGACTTGTGCCTTTACAGCCTTACTATCTGCACTCCTGGCAACCAGCATGGAGCCGTCGTTTGAAGCTTTATCTCCTACTAAAATGGTAGTGCATGCCAAGCTACTTGTGCCTAAAATCACACTCATAGCGACGATTGATGCAAGAATTTTGCCTTTCATTTTTACTCCTTTAGTAAAATAAAATTTCTTTATGTGATTATACGCCAAATTTAATAAATTAGTTCTATATTTTAAAATCTTTTTAAGTTAAATGTAAATTTATTGCAAATTTTGTCTAAGTGAAATTTAAATTTTCTAAAGGATTTTTCGCTATAATCCAAAACTTACGCAATTGCGTATAAAATTTCAAAAAGGATTAGCATGCCAAAGATGAAAACCGTTCGCGGTGCTGCTAAGCGCTTTAAAGTAGGTAAAAATAAGATAAAAAGAGGCTCTGCTTTTAGAAGCCATATCTTAACAAAAAAACCTAGTAAGCGTATGAGAGATTTGCGTGGCCCACAATACGTGGACAGCACAAATGTCCCAGCCGTTCGCAAAATGCTCGGCGTATAAAGCAGCGTAGTTTTAAGTTTTTGACAAAAAGTCATTCAAACTCCCCCAAATTTAGGGGCAAGACTCACTTCGTGAGCGCCAATTTGTAAAAGGATAAATATGGCAAGAGTAAAAACAGGCGTAGTTAGAAGAAGACGCCATAAGAAAGTTTTAAAGCTAGCACGTGGCTTTTTCAGTGCTAGACATAAACACTTTAGAAAAGCTAAAGAGCAACTAGAGAGAAGTTTAGTTTATGCATACCGCGACAGACGCCAGAAAAAACGCGATTTCAGACGTTTATGGATCGTTCGTATCAACGCAGCTTGCAGACTAAACGACATTAGCTATTCAAGATTTATCAATGGCTTAAACAAAGCTAAGATCGAACTTGATAGAAAAATTTTAGCTGATCTAGCTATGAATGACGCGAAGGCATTTGCGGCACTTGCAAAACAAGCAAAAGATGCTTTGAAATAACACCTTTTCTCCGCTTCGGCGGAGATCTTCTTTTTTTTAAATTTCTATTCAAATTTTTATTAAAATTTATTTTTTGAGATTTTAATTTAGTTATTTTGTATTCAAAATTTAAATAATTGCCACTATAAAATTTTACCTCATCAGCTAGGTGCAAATTTAGTAATATAAATTTGAAAAATTTGCTTATCATTAATAGCCAAACTAGCCAAGAGCAAGTATAAAACTCACCCTAAAAGCTAAATTTCAATACTCGTATCAAAACAGTGTTTCACCGCTCCACTAAATAAAATTTTGCCGTTTTCTAGTCTAAGACCAAGCTCCTCGCCGCTTTTTGGATAGACTTTTAGGCATTGCGCTGCGTTTAAATTTAAAGTAGTGCCGTAAAAGCAAGCCGCCATGCCAGTGCCACAAGCTAGCGTCTCGTCCTCTACGCCCCTTTCGTAGGTTCTAACCTTTAAAACTTCGCCATCAAATTTGGCTAAATTTACATTTGCATTGTATTTTTGACGAAGCGCTTTGCACTCTTTGACGTCAAATTCATCTAAATTTTGCGTGAAATTTACAAGATGTGGCACGCCTGTATCGTAAAAATACCAAGTTTTACCGCCTTCATTTAGTGGCTCGCTTAAAATTTTTGGACTTGTTAGCACAACCTCGATGCACTCATCTTTCACGCTTGCCATCACCTCACCGCTACCAGTTAGCAGAGCAAATTCGCTCGATCTTACAAGGCCGTTTAGATAGGCATATCTAGCGGCCGCACGCGAACCATTGCCACACATCGCAGCGTAGCTTCCGTCGCTGTTGTAAAACTCCCATTTCACACCCTTTTCGTAAGGCAAAAGTACTATTAGCCCGTCAGCTCCTACGCCATTTGTTCGGCTGCAAATTTGCCTTGCTAGCTCGCTTCTATCTTTGTTCAAAAATGTATGAAATATGACAAAATCATTGCCACTAGCGTTGTACTTTGACACTTGCATTATTTTTCCTTTAAAATTACTCTACTTATTTTTGCCAAATTTATATAAACTCAGCCACAAATTTGCCTTAGAAATTTCTCTAGTTCTTGCTCTAAATTTTCTTTATCGCCACTATTATCTATGATGAAATTTGCTTTTTTTCGCTTTTGCTCAATATCTATCTGAAGCTCCACTCTTACTTTTGCTTCTTCTAATTTTAGACCGTTTCGGCTCATTAGGCGGCTTAGCAAAAGCTCTTTTGGTGCGTAAATCACGGCAACATTTTTAAACTCAGCGTAGCGATCCTCTTTTTCAAAAAATAAAGGAATATCGACAAAATAAACCTGCTCCAAATGCTCAAGCTTCGTAGCGCGAGATAAAATTTCTTCCTTTATCTTTGGATGCAAAATTTGCTCTAAAATTTTTAATTTTTTTGGATCATTAAAGACAATGGCACCTAGTTTTTTGCGCTCTATCTTGCCAGTCTCATCTAAAATTTGCTCTCCAAAAAATTTCATTATCTCACATTTACAAATTTCAAGCTGTTCATGAGCGATCACGTCCGCATCAATCACGCTAAAGCCTCGCTCTTTTAGCAAATTTATAGCCGTACTTTTACCGCTAGCAATAGAGCCTGTAATGACATAAGCGTTTGGAAATTTCTGCAAACTCGCTCCATTTTTGAAAATTGATGACAATTTTAGCAACTTTTGGCTAAAGTTTTAAAAAATTACAAAAAAGGGCAAAGATGATAAGCTATAAAGATGCTGGAGTGGATATAGATGCTGGAAATAGCTTTGTTGAGGCGATAAAGCCTTTCGTAAAATCTACACAAACACCAAACGTTATAGGTGGCATTGGGTCATTTTCAGGAGCGGTCAGACTACCAAGCGGATATAAAAATCCAGCCATTTTGGGAGCGACTGATGGCGTTGGCACAAAGCTTCGCCTAGCTATCGACGCTAAGAAATTTGACGGCGTGGGTGAGGATCTAGTCGCAATGTGCGTAAATGATCTCATCTGCAACTTCGCTACACCGCTCTTTTTCCTTGATTACTACGCGACTGCAAAGCTTGAGATAGAGAGTGCCAAAGAGGTGGTAAAAAGTATCGCAAATGGCTGCAAAAAGGCGCAATGCGCACTTATCGGCGGCGAGACAGCGGAGATGCCATCGATGTATGAAAAAGGCGACTTCGATCTTGCTGGATTTGCCGTTGGTATCGCTGAGGCTGATGAGATCGACAGAAGCAAATTTGTAAAAGCTGGTGATATTTTAGTCGCACTTCCAAGCAGTGGCCTGCACTCAAATGGCTTTTCACTAGCAAGAAAAGTGGTAAGCGAGCTTGGACTAAAATTTGATGAAAAAGTAGGTGAGCGAAAGCTCATCGACGTACTTCTTGAGCCAACTAGAATTTACGTGAGCGACTTTTTAAGATTAAAAGATAAGATTACAGCAATGGCGCATATAACTGGCGGCGGCATAGTTGAAAACTTGCCTCGCGTCTTCCCTGCTGGGCTTGGTGCAAAGGTGCAAAAAAGCGCTATAAAAACGCCTGAAATTTTTAAAATCATCGCTCAAAAAGTAGAAGATAGCGAGATGATGAGAACCTTTAACATGGGCGTTGGCATGATCCTAGTTGTGCCTAAAGAAAACGTCGATGCTGCCATAGCTAGCAGCGATGGCTACGTGATCGGCGAAGTTATAAACGGTAAAGGCGTAGAGCTAGTTTAATGCAAGAAAATAGCAAAAAACGCTTGCTAAGGACCGAAGATAAGAGCTTTTTTGATCTTAGCATTTATGAATATATAGGCTGTTTTGGTGTACTAGAAAGCGATATCAAAAAACTTGATTTCTATAATCACTGGTGCAAGGTCTCACGCGCCTCTACTATGCTCTGCGTCACGCATGATAGCGGCGAGAGTGACAACCTAGTCTATCTATATGACTGGGAGAAATTTAGCCGTATCTACATAAATACAGGAAATTGAGTTGGCAAAGCAAAAGGCAAAAATCGCACCTATTTGGGCTAGAGTAAAAGCCTTTATCATCGATCTTTTTATCATCGGTATGCCGATATTTTATGCGACAACATATCTTGTGCTTGATGGCAAAGAGGTATTTTTGCACAACCAAATTGCCATTTTTGGTGCAAATAGCCTGATCTCGCTTATAATATGCCTTTTTTTTAGCATAAAAGCACAAACTCCAGGCTATAAAGCACAAGAAATTTATCTAATAAACCTAAAAACCGGTAGAAAACTAAGCTTTTTTCACACCATCTTGCGCCAAATTTGCTTTGCCTTTGCTGGCTTTAGCATACTTGGACTTTGCCTTTGTTTCTTTAGAAAAGATAAACTAAATCTGCACGACATCATCACTCACTCAGCTGCCGTGCAAAGATCAGAGGGATAAATTTTACTTCGCTCCATGCCAAAGTAGGCGATTTTTGCCAAGTTTTGTATCGATGCTCTCTTTTATGATAGAGCAAATATACTCTTTTGAAAGTTGTATAGACTCCTCTAAGCTCTTGCCCTTTGCTAAAAAGCAAGCAAGTGCAGTTGAGAAGCTACAACCAGTTCCACTCATTACAAGCGGATTAACAAGTGGGGTCTTAAAATTTCTTAGCGAACCATCTTTTTTATAAAGTGTGTCTATACTGCTATCTTTGCTGATATGTTTCTTTACGATAACATCACAAGGCAAATCTTTATAATTATCGCCAAAAAGCACATTTGCCTCATCTAAATTTGGAGTAGTTACTGTAGCTAAGCTCATTAGCTCTTTTAGTTTTGCCACCGCACTATCTTTTATAAGCTTGTGTCCGCTTTTTGAGACGCAAACTGGATCAAGCACTACTTTAGTGTTTTGAGTTAGTAAAAACTCACGCACCACTTCCATAATCTCTTCGCTAAATAACATACCTATCTTAATCGCATCAAAGCTAAATTCTTCCGCAAGCGTATTTAGCTGATCTTTGACAAAACTAGGCTCTAAGCAAACCACGCTTTTTACGGCATCCGTAGTCTCAGCGACCAAAGAAGTTACCGCTGTTGCACTATAACAATTAAGCCTAGCACATGTTTTTATATCTGCTTGAAGCCCAGCTGTGCCACTATTACAAGAGCCTGCGATGATTAGAATTTTTTTCATCGTTTTCCTTTGAAATTTTTGGCTTATTATAGAGGATATTATATAAATTTGAGTTTTTTAAAACAGAAGAAATTTGAGCAAAACGCTCAAATTTATGAAAGTTTATTTAAGTCGTTATCGATATCTATATATATCGTAGTTGCATTAAGATTTGTATGCTCAAAGCTAGGATCTATCATCTGCTTATCGCTCTCTTTATGTTCGTTTATTTTAGCTAAAAAATCATCTTCTCTTAATCCATGCTCATTTGCTAAATTTGGATCTATTTCATTAAAACTAATATTTACGCTAGCCTCATAATTTGGCTCTTCTTGCTCTAAATTGGTTGTACTAAGAATATCATCTACTTTTTCATTTATATGATCTAAAATCGATACATAATCATTGCCAAGAAGCGCTTTAAACAATGCGTCAGTATCTATGCTAGACTCACCAACATCATCGCTTACTACGCTACTGTCTAGCCAAAGAGTATCGTATCCGTTTATTGATATATCTTGTCCATCATTTGCAGTGATTGTAATGCTTGCACTTTCGCTCTCGCCCTTTATAGCCTCTCCGATATATACTTTATCATTTACATCTAAAACTCTTACATGATCATTTTGGTCTATCGCTATAACATCAGATGAAACACTTTTAACTATACCAGCTACTGCTGCCATCTTTATTCCTTATTTTTATTTGTCGGTATTTTAGTATATTTAATTACTTTTGTATATTGTACTATGGTACAAGGTAGCGATAATTCTAAATCATTCAGATTTTGTGATTAAAATATATCCACTCTCACTAATATTTTTAAATTTCACACCAAGCTCACGCTTTAGACGAAGTATCACATTTTGGATAGCCGCCTTGCTAACATCGCTCTCATAGACAAATTCTTCTATCATCTCATAAGTAACTAGCTTATTTAGGTTATAAGCAAATAGCCAAAAAATCTTATTTTGTAAAAAGCTAAGATAAATTTCAATGCCGTTTTTATAAATTTTCTCTCTTTTTAAATTTATACTCACCTCATCGCTTAAATAAACTAGCTTTTCATCTCGTTCAAAACTTAAACTAATAAGCATTGCCCTAAGATCCTTCATATCAATAGGCTTTTTTAAAAAGAGCATCGCCCCTTCCTCCATGCTTTTTATCAAATTTTCATCGCTATCATAAGAGGTAAAGACGATAAATTTTTGGTGCGGCTTTGTGCGCTTCATCTCATTCATCATCTCAAAGCCATTAAGCACTGGCATGTGAATATCGCTCATCACGATATCAAAGCCTTGCTTTTTAAATTTCTCCACGCCATCTTGTCCATTACAAGCACCAATTACCTGCTCGCAATAAGGTTTAAGCCCACTAATAATAAGCTCTCTTGCCATATCGTCATCTTCGACTACCAAGACGGACGTCTTTTTTAAAATTTCTAAGACTTCTTGCATTTTAGTCCTTTAAATTTATATCAAAACTTAGCTCAAACACCGTTGGCTTTGCGTTATTTACGAGTCTTACGTCACCATTTAGCTTTTCTTGCGCTAGCTTTTTAGCAAAATAAAGCCCTATTCCATTTCCTTGCTTTTTGGTAGTATTTAGCCATGTAAAAATTTTCTCGCTCATTTGCTCGCTTACGCCATTTCCATTGTCATAAACTCCGATGTAGCACTTATCTTCAAAGCTCCTAAATTTTATCTCGATGATACGTTTTAGTGGCTCATTTTTGTAGCTTTCGACAAGTGAGTCTTTTGCGTTGTGTATTAGGATTAGTAAAATTTGTTGGATTATGTTTTCTATCTGACGAACTTTTTGTTCATTAAAACCACTAAATTTTACACTAACATTTGCACGACTTAGCTCTGTATGCATGAGAGTTATTAGGTTTTTAACGCTTGTTTGCACCTCAAATTCGCTCACATTTTCAGCGCTTTTGTAAAAATTTCTAAAAATTTCAATAGTACTTGAAAGAAGTTTGACCGAGCTTTGCCCTTTTTCAAGTAAATTTATTAGCTCCTCGTCGCTTAATTTACCTTCCTTTTTTAACATTATGCAAGAGCTTAGCATTAGTTTTAGCGAATTTACAGGTTGAATGAATTGATGATTGATACCACTTATTAGCTCGCCAGCCTCACTCATTTTGGCTCTATGAGTTAGCAATGTTTCATACTCATCTTGTATCTTTTTTATCTTGTTATACATAAAATTATGAAGGATATTTGCCAAAAATGTGAGCGCAACGAAGGCAAAGAGCAAGCTTAGAGCATTCTTTAAAGCTTCTTTTGTTAAAGCTGAAATTTCTTCTTCGTTATTTGTGCCAGCTCCTATGAACCAATTTATCGTTGGTATATCAGCTACTTGGATTAAATTTTGTCCTATTTTTAAGCTTGTAATGTCTTCATCTTTTAAAAACAACTCTTTAAATTTTTCCTCAATCTCTTTTTTTAAAGCAAGATCAGGTATCGATGTTAAAATTTCACCGCTATGAGTCACCAAAAATGAGTAAGAATTTGGCGCAAGGCTAAAATTTTTAATGCTGTTAAAGATATTTTCTATACGCACGACGCCACAAAGCGCTGCTTTAAATTTCGCTTGTTTTGTGACTGGAACGCATAAATTTAGAGTTGAGCCTTTTAAAATTTTATGTTTTTGCATGAAATTTACGCTTGGGGCATTTGTATTTTTTGTCTCAACATACCAGATAAGCCCTGCTCTTTCGCTCTTTGGCATAACTTCTTCTAAAATTTTTTCTCCATCTACAAAAATTTCTCCATCATCCCTTAAAAGCTGCATTAGATCAAATTCTTTCGCGTTTTGCTTAAAGAGCTTTATAAAGCCAGCTATCTTTTCATCGTCATCTACGATGTCTGCATTTTGTATAAATTTTGACGCACGAATGAGTGAATTTATACGCTCATCAAGCCAAATTTGAAAGTTGTTTACGATATTTTTGCTAACTGCTATGTTATTTTTATCAGATAGCTCTATGATTTTCTCTTTGGCGTTGCTGTAAATATTTAGCCCAAGAAGTATTACAAAAAGGCTAGCAAGCAAGATGATGGCGTAGATTTTAATATTTTGTGATTTTAAATTAATACCCATGCGTGCAGTATATCCTAAGTTAGCCCAAATTTGGGCTAACTAAATTTCATTTTAAAAAGGATAAAAGCTTTGAAACGAGCATAAGCGCAAGCACTACAAAACAAACACTAAACCCAAGCAGCGTGCAATCAGCCATCGACATAAATTTAGATGATGGCACAAGATACCAGCCATCAGCGTAAAGATCAACTATTCTCTTTTGTAGATCGCTTAGCACCGCACCATCAGGCACCATAGGACTGTCATATCCGCAGTCGCCTGTTGGCATAAACCAGTCAGGCGCCAACTTTTCAAGCGGCAAACCAAATGGATAGTGTGGCTCAGTCGAGCAGCCCTGCACGCCAAAAGGATCATCGCCATGCACCGCATCGTGAATTTTAGCTAGCTTTACGCTATACATTATGCCCTGCACCGCTCCCCAAAAGGCAAAGACGTAGCCAACTAGGGCAAAGAGCAATTTTTTTGGATTTATGATAGCGATCGCGCCGCCAAGTGCCATACATAAAAATGCAAAACGTATATAGACGCACTGCTCGCAAGGAGGCATATAAGCGTAGTTTTGAAAGAGCGAGTGCGCGATAACGACAAGCACGACGCTCACAAAGACTAAGATCGCCCAAGAGATGCGTGAGTCTTGAAATTTAGCCATTTTTTTAAAAAAGCTCATGTGACGCCTTATTTTTTAAGAAGCTCTTCAATGAGTGCTGCCATGCCATCAAGCGAGCTGATCGATTTTGTCATGATGAGATATTTGCCATTTACGACAAATGCTGGCACGCCTTGAATTTTAGCCACGTCATAGCTCTCATCCCACTTTTTAAGCAGCTCAGTCACTTTTGGATTAGCTAGCTCTTTTTCATAATCAGCCTTGCTAACGCCAGCTGCCTCAAGACCAGTCTTTAAAAAACCCTCAGCGTCTTTGCCATCACTCCAGCGCTCTTTTTTGTCGTGATAAGCCTTGTAGTAGGCAAATTTAGCCTTTTTAAATAGCGAATTTTCATCAAATAAGCCGACACCTTTTGCCTCATCCATAACGATAAGCACGGCAAAAACCTTACTCGCAACCTCGCCATAATCGCCCTTTGTCTTTAGGTGAAATGGCTCGTATTTTAGTCCAGGGATTTTCTCAACTACCTTTGGAGTGACGCTCTTGTCGTACTTGTAGCAAAATGGGCAAGCGTAGCTAAAAATTTTAACTAGCGTATTTTGTCCCACACTTAGTGGCTTTTCAAGCTTGACGTAGTCCTCACCCTCACTAAATGCACTAGCACTAATCGCTCCAGCCACCGCAACAGCAAAGATAGCCTTGCTAAATTTAGATAGAAAACTCATAACAATCTCCTTTAGATGATTTATTTTGAGTTATTCTACAACCAAGCTCAACCGCAAATTTAACGCTAGAATAAATTTTGGCTGAAATTTATAAGATATTGCATTGATTAAAAATTTAATTTTTGCTAGAGCTTATCTCATTTATTGCTGATAATGCGTTTAAAGCACTCGGATAGCCTATAAATGGTATAAGTGTCGTAACAACGCTTATTAGTTTAGCTCTATCGTTGCCGATGCCAAAATTTGCAGCAATGTGCCCTAAAAGCTGTGGTTTTGCAAAGCCAAGAGTCGTGATGTAGACAAATGTCAAAAGCTCTCTAAGCTCTAAGCTAAGCCCATCTCTTGCATAAAAATCACCAAAGCAGTTTTGCGATAAAAACTCCATTATATGTTTTTGATCATTTGGCATTGATGCGATAAATTTATCAACCGCTGGGAAAAGTTTTCTTTGTATATCAAGGCCTCGTTCACCTCTGCCTTCTCTTGATTTTTTAGGCATATTTTCAAGCTCTATGTAGCGCTCATTAAAAATTTCATCAGCTAAAAATATATAATCTTCTACTTTGCCAAGCCCAGCATAAGGCACTGCTTGATATAAAATTTCTCTTATCTCTTTTGCTGATATGCCTACATTTAAAGCAGCCCTAACGAAGCTTTTAAATGAGCTTTTTGCACCTTTGCTCACGCAAAGAGAGGCGATGATAACCGAAAGTCTTGTTTTTTCATCAATATTTATCACTTCACTAATATCGCCTAAAAAATTTAAATAATCCTCTAAAAAGCTAGCGTTGCTCTCTTCAAGCTCACTTTTTGAATCAAACCAATTTTCATAAATTTTCTTTGCATTGTAAGTTAGTGTCATAAGTTTTGCTCCATTGTTTGGGGCTGATTATAAGTGCTAAAGCGTAAATGCTAGCTTAATGTCCAAAAAGGCAAAATTTTTAATATAAATTTAGATTTTAAGCCATTATAAAGTTTATCGTGATTTTTATGTTATAAGGTTTTATTACAATTACGAAGGACGCAATATTTTTTATTACTCCTTTTACCTATTTTAAACCTTGGGCGTTCCAAGGCTTTTTCTAAATTTTATAAGCTTTATGAGTAGAGTTTATAAAATTTATCCAAAGGAGATGTTATGAAAAAGACTTTGAGTTGTGTTGCGCTAGCTTCTATGCTTTGCTCAAGCGCTTTTGCGATAGGCGGTCCAAGCGGGGCTAAACTAGACTATGCTATCACTGGGCAAATAGGCGAAGTAGTGGTAAATCCTTACGACACTGCTCCACTTACAGCAGTCATCAAAAATGGCGGCTACACATTAAGTAATGCAAAAGTAACGATTGTACCAAAACAAGGCGGTCAGGTGATAAGCTACAAAGTGGCTGATAAGCATCTTCGCACACATGGTGGCATACCTGTTTTTGGAATGTATCCTGACTATCAAAACACCGTTGAAGTCGAGTACGACAAGAGCTATAAAGGCAAGACTGAACACATAAAAGAGAGCTATAAAATTTACGCTCCAGCTATCTATCTAGAGAGTGCTGGCACGCCAAATCAAAAGGGCGCACTATTTGACAAGATCGAGGTTACTAAGCCTGCGAGCGCTAAATTTGCTAACCGCCTCTACTACGTAAATAACTTCGTAAATAAAACAGGCAAGGGCACAAAAGTCGTTTGGAACAACCCAGCTGGCGGTGCGATCGAGTGGAACTATAGCCCAAATAACTTCATCCTTGATACAAAAGGCGAGGTTAGATGGTACCTTGAGCCAAGCAAAATTTACGATCTAAAACAGCCATTTCACGCTGGCGTAATGATGGGCTTTAAGCAAAATGACGATGGCGCTATGACTTGGGGATATGGTCAAAGATACGCAAAATACGACATCATGGGTAGAGAAATTTTCAACCGCGAGCTACCAGCTAGCTACAACGACTTCTCTCACTCAATGGATGTAGCACAAAACGGACACTATTTCTTGCGCGTGGCAAATGCTGACTATAAAAGAGCTGATGGCAAAAACGTAAGAACAGTGCGTGACGTGATCGTTGAGCTTGATCGTGATGGTAATGTAGTTGATGACTTTAGACTATATGAAATCCTAGATCCTTACCGCGACATCGTGCTAAAAACGCTTGATCAAGGTGCGGTTTGCTTAAACATAGACGCTAAAAAAGCAGGCCACACAGCAAGCTCTGATGAGCTTCAGTCTATGGATACGCACGATAAATGGGGCGACATAGTTGGCGCTGGTCCGGGACGCAACTGGGCGCATGTAAATAGCGTGGATTACGACCCAAGCGATGATAGTATCATCATCTCAAGCCGCCACCAAGACGCAGTCATCAAGATCGGCCGTGATAAACAAGTAAAATGGATCATGGGTGCTCACAAGGGTTGGAGCGATAAATTTAAAGATAAACTCCTTCAGCCAGTTGATAGCAAAGGCAACAAAATAGTCTGCGAAGATGAATACTCAAAATGCCCAGGATACGAGAGCGACAAAGGTGGCTTTGACTGGCAATGGACGCAACATACTGCATTTAGGATAGATAGCAAGTCTAAAAAAGGCGAAATTTATCTAAGTGTCTTTGACAATGGCGACACAAGGGGCATGGAGCAACCAGCCATCGCTGGCATGAAATACTCTCGCGCAGTCGTTTATAAGATCGATGAAAAGAAAAAGACTGTTGAGCAAATTTGGGAGTACGGCAAAGAGCGTGGCAAAGAGTGGTACAGCTCAGTTACTAGCCTTACGCAGTATCAAGATGACCTTGATAGCGTGATGGTCTACTCAGCCGTTGCTGGCATGCAGTTTGACATCGCCAAAGGTCGCCCAGTAGGACTTCCTAGCCCACATATAGATGAGTTTGAGTGGGGCGCAAAAGAGCCTGGCATCGAGATAAAAATGACAAATGCGATGGGCTATCAGGCATTTCCATTTAGCTTGCAAAAAGCTTTTGAGAAATAATCTCTCTTTTCTCCCTTTTTTGCCAAGTGCAAGAAGGGGAGTTCTTGCTATAAATTTAATCTATCAATAACAGATAAAAATCCACATTCGCTCATAAATTTTAAAGCTCTAAATTAGAAATTTATATTGTAAGGATATTGTTTATTAAGGCGATAACATATAGGATTAGTACTTATATATAAAAATATATATTTAACATAAGGAGAAAAAATGAAAAAATTTTTCATGGCTTTAATAGTGTTGTTTGCAGGCCTTTTGCTTAATGCAGCTGAGTTTAGAGATGTCAAAGATATCACTGGCGACGTCGTAAAAGTTCCCGCAAAAGTAGAAAAAATCGCTACGCTTTGGTATGCGAATAATCAAATCATATTAATGCTAGGCGGCGCGGACAAGATAGTAGTGACCACCGATCTAATCAAAAACAACAAATGGTTTGCGCACGTTTATCCTAGAATTTCAGGCATCCCAAACGGCATAAACGGCAAAGATTTACAAGTAGAAGAGCTGATTAAACTAAGCCCAGACATCGTCATAGCCACCGATAAAAAGAACAAAGAAGAGCTAACCAAAAACGGCTTTACCGTGCTTTATCCGTCATTTACGAATCATGCGGATATGAAAAAAGCGTATCTATAATGGCTGAGATCATAGGCGGCGACGCGCCGAAGATCGCTTAAAAATTTAACGAATATTTTGACGGCAACCTAAAAAGAGTGCTAAGCAAAACGGATAAGATCGCTGAGTCAGATAGACCAAAAGTACTCCACATAGCAGACGGCAAGAATTTATTTAAGGTTGATGGTACAAATACGATCATAGACGAGTGGATAAGAGTCGCAGGTGGTCAAAATGCGGTTCAAAAAGCCGGCAATATGCTTGAAATCAATGCTGAAGAGATACCAAATATGAACCCTAATGTCATCATCATAGGCAGAGCCAAAGCTCCCGAAATTTTACAAAAGATATACGAAAATCCTATCTACGCAGATACTAACGCTGTAAAAAATAAAAGAGTTTACGTAAATCCAACTGGCGTTTTTAGCTGGGATAGATACGGAGCCGAGGGAGCTTTGCAAATTTTATGGGCAGCTAAGATTACATCCTGAAATTTTTAAAGATATAGATATAGCAGCTGAAACGAAGAAATTTTATAAAGAATTTTTACACTATGAGCTAAGCGATGATGAAGTAAATTACATCTTAAATGGCTTAGACCCAACTGGAAAATAATTTGTCCTTACGGCGGTAAATTTATCTACATTTGCCGATAAATTTTAATCCATTTTTAGCCTTTGCTTATCATCCAGACTTACTGATTTATATACACTAACTACTTAAATAACTAAAAATTTGTGGATTTGACACTAATTAAAAAGATAAAAAATTATAAAAATTTAATGATAGAAAAGAATATCCCAAAGGAATTTCCTTTGGGATTAAAAGTCTAGATATTAAAGTACGTGTATTTGGTCTTGAACTTCGATTGTAGTTGTACCACTAGTATAAGTAGTATAACCACCAGAACTAGCACCTTTAGTCCAGCTACTTCCAAGAGTAAGCTCATCGTTACTATCACCATCTATTTTTAGCTTATTCTCGTTACTATCACGTAATATATCTTGAACATTGCCAGCTGTAAGAGTTAAGGTTGTCTTTTCTCCATTAGTCATATCTAGTTTTTCGATATTTTTAACATGGCTAAAGTCTATGCTATTGTCAGCTACTTTTAATGTATCAAATCCGGCTCCGCCGTCTATAGTCGTATTAATTAGCGTTGCACCTTTGTCTACTATGATAGTATCGTTACCGGTCGTTAGACCATCTATGCTATCACCATATATAGAAGCATTTTCAAATCTAGCTCCAGATTTGATATGGATTGTGTCATTACCAGCATCACCCTCTACTTTAGCATTATCAAATTTTCCAGAGTTAACGAAAATTGTATCATTTCCTGCTCCACCATGTACGCCGGCATTATGGTTATATGCATTTTCGCCTTTAAATTCTGCTCCGTTAACATTTATTATATCGTCGCCAGCATCTGCATACACATTAGCTTGATTAAATTTAGCTCCACTTTCTAAAGTTATGGTATCTACACCATTTCCAGTAGTTATATAAGAGAAGTCTTGGAAAATAGTTCCAGCTTTTATGGTGATTTCATCATTTCCGCCACCGGTTTCTACACCAGACAATTTGCCGTCGTCACTTTTCATAAAAGTAGTGTTTGAGATCGTTACATGATCATTATCGTTGGCAGTATAACCCGCATCATCCGTATATAGCTTAGATCCCTTAAATGTTATACGATCAGTAGCACTATTTCCGCTAATTTCTATAGTATCCTCTCCGGCACCCATATCTATAACTGTACGAGTAAGCGTTACTCCGCTAGCAATATTTACAGTGTCAGAACCTTCGCCGGTTTGAATATTTGACTGAATAGTTCCAGTTATATCACTATTGATATTTACTTCGTCATTATCTGCACCTGTATTTATAGAGCTATCGTCAAATATCATTCCATCTTCGATATCCACAGTATCTACTCCAGTACCTGTGTTAATCTCCGCATGCGTTAAAGTAGAATTGTTAATCACCACGTGATCTTTGTCGGCACCGGTATTTATAACTGTTTTTTCGGTAGCAGTACCATTAAGTTTAGAATCCCTAATTTCTACGTCGTCTTCTCCTGCACCGGTTTCTATATTGTTTCTACCCTCCATTAAAGAGTCGCCTTGTATTTGTACCAAATCGTTTCCGCTACCGGTCTTTATATTAGTAGTTTCAACTTTTCCCCTGTTTATCTGTACGTGCTTGATACCGTTATCTCCCATATCTATATTTACTTGTTGGAAGTCAGATACTCTGCCCGCATAGTTGCCGCTATTACCCATACCGGTTAGTACTACGGTATCGTCGCCGTCGCCCATATTTATCTCAGTTTGCGTTGCTGCAGAGTAGCTGTAACCTTGAAGCGGGTTTGTGGTTAAATGCTCAAATCTTATTATGTCGTTGCCTCCGCCGGTATTTACTTCCGCAAAATTTAACAATGCCCCATCGTATACATTGACTTGGTCGACGCCATCTCCAGTGCTTATATAAGCATCACTAAATACCGCATTATTGGTTAATGTTATTTCGTTACCGCCATCACCGTTTTCTATACTACCGCCGTTCATAGTAGCATCGTCTATAGTTACTTTATTTAGACCTTCTCCTAATCTCATTTTGACACTGGTTAGCTCAGCTTTATCACTTACATTTACGATGTCATCTCCGGCTCCGGTGCTAATACTAGATCTCTTACCTTCCAGCGATCTTTCTAGATCACTCTTAATATTGATCGTACTTTTTGTACCAGCATCTTCCGCTACGATTCTAACACCAGTAGTAGTAGCTCCTTTTTCAAAATTTATCGTATTTTCTTTGGCTTCCGTTTTTATTATGGTATTAGATACAGATGCTCCGTTTTTCACGTTTAGCTCAGAAGTATCTCCTTGCTCGCCTTTATCCAAAGGGCTAGCAGACTTACCCATATGTATAAGAGCTTCTTCAGATCCGGCACCGTGAATATTTGCTCCAGAATTTACGTTTACAGTGTCATTACCGCTTCCACTTCTGATCATGGTACCTTTTTTTAACTCGGCTCCGGAATTTACATTTATAATGTCATTGCCGCTTCCACCGTCTATCACACTAACTCTCTCATCGGTTACATCAAACGAAGCGTTCTCGATATTTATTACATCGTTATCGGCACCGGCCATTAAGATAGATCCTTTAAAATTAATCTTATCCGTAGCGGTTCCTTTTAAATTTACGGTTTCGCTTCCAGCGCCCATATTTATTATAGTATTAGTTAAAGTGACGCCAGGAGCTATATTTAAGTTGTCCGAACTTGAACCGGTACTTATATAAGATTGACCGCCTATGTATTCATGAGTAAACGGATCTATTTCATAAGTACCGGTACCTGTTACGTCAGAAGTTATATTGATCTCGTCGCCCTTTACGCTGCTATAAATTTTAGTATCTATATTAGCACCATCTGAAGTAATCTTGCTTCCATTATCTCCGCCAAATACGCTAAGATCGCTTGAAGGGTTTACTATTTTGGCCACATCTCCAGTATGATTTGCCGAATTAGCACTACTTGTTAGCACCAAGTCTTTAGCATTATCTTGACCAATAGCTAGCTTGCCGTCGTTACTTTTAAACCAGCCGTCTTGAAAGGTAAATGTATTTACTCCAGCGTTAGGGACTAGATAATCCCTACCGTCTATCCATCTAACTATACTATATCCATTCAAAGTAGATCCGGCATTAGACATATCATTTACTAGACTTCGCATATGAAAAACGAATCCGTCGTTTATATTTTCGTTTAGATACGCTGACAAAGGAATTTTTATACTTCCTGCTGGTAAAGTAGGTTCTATTGCTCCAGCCCCAACAGCACTTCCTCCACTTACACCAAAGCTATTATCTCCACCTGCTGCTAGAGATAAAGCATCTATGCTTCCTACATTAGCATTGATGTTACTAATGTGGCCTCCTTCTGCAAAGCTAGTAGAAGATAAGCTTACACCATCTCCACCATTACCACCTGCTTGTGGACCACCTGCAGCAGTTTCTTCTAGAGCATTAAGATCTGTTCCTTTTAAGATGGCTTGTTGTAAAGCTGAGATATCAGCTACTGTTTCGTTATTATTAGAGTCTTGATCTAGAGTTAGAGTATCTTTACCTATTAAAGTTATATCTTTACCATCAGTTTGAGTTATTGTTACTTTAGAATTAGAACCCTCTGTAACTATCTTTTCACCTTGGTATACAATATCTCCTACACTTAATTGTCTTACCTCTCCTGTTAAGTCATTAAGTGCTCTTGCTATTCCTCCGTTTACGCTTTTAACTACTCCGGCTTCTTTAGCCATCATGTTCTCCTTATTGTTTATAGTATTTGAAATTTTGAATGAATTATATAAATTTTAAAAGGGCTTGTCTATTGTACTGGGGTACGATATTGAAAAATTTGTGTGGCTAGCTTTTATCATAGCCCTAAAATTTAGCCTTTGCTTTTAAAATTCTTAGCATTAGTTTTAGTAGAAATTGATTTTATTTAAAAAATTTAAAAACTTGCCAACAAAGCAAGTCTTTAAACATAATCTTATAAAGCCTTTATATCTCCACCAATAACTCTTAGCCCTCTACTATCAAATATCGCCTTTACGCCAGCTACTTCTATCACGACACTTGATCCTTCTATCGTTACTTTTGTACTACCTACTTGATGGATTATCTTATCTTTGGCATTTACCTCATAAGTCGTCTCTATATTGCTAAATTTTGAATCAGCAATCTCAGTGTGCTGGGCAGCTGTTTTTGTTGTGAAATTTGACTTAGCATTTATATCAATGTAGCTATTTGCCTGAAGCACGATATGCTCGTTACTAAATTCATTTATACCTTTTTGTGAATTTAGTTTATAGCCACCATCTATGTTCTGCTCTTTTGTGCCTTTTACCTCTTTCATCTCATCGTTATGTATGGTCGTATTAAGATTTGATTTTACTTCTACAAATTTATCATGTCCTACAAATTCATGACTATCTTGACCTACTCTTGTGTTATTATCAACAGCTACATTTAGCGTATTTGAGACACCAACTACTGTATCTTTTGAAAGTCCAACTGTTGTTAGATACTCGCCTCCGACATTTACGTTTTTAGCAAGATCTATCGTCTGGATGTGAGCTTTTTTAACACGCTCAGTGTAGCTCCCATGCACTTGTGAGCTTTTGTCGTTTAGTATTGTTTGAGAAAAGTCGTTATTTACAAGCTCGTCATAGTCCTTTTCTGCTTTTACATAAATTTGCTCTTTATTTTTTAAATTTGATAAAGTGATCTCGTTTATACCAGTCTCATTTGCACCGATTGTCTTTGAGCTAAGAGATGTTTGGTGATAGTTACTATCTACATTTACAAGTGGCGTATTTGAAGCATTATATAGGCTACCGCTTACTACTGGGTTGTCTATGTCATTTTGTAAAAACGAGATGATAACCTCATCGCCGATCCTTGGTATGGCAAAAAATCCTGAGCTATTGCTAGCAATAGGCGTTATAACTCTTAGATAAGCACTCTTGTGATAGCTTGCGTTGATGGCATCGTCTTTATCGATTATCTCTTGCGTACTAAAAGCATTTAACCTCACCTTTACCCTACCATAGCTATCAGTATGGATCGTGTTATTTTGGCTGTTTAGTCCATCTTGACCTACTACAAGACCTAGCGTGATATCTGGTGCTTTTGGCTTTTGCTTGTAGCTTGGGATAAATTTTACACTACTTGGAATGATGCTTATCTCGTTTGTGTATGAGCTTATAAATTTTTTATCTTTAAATGGGACATTATCGCCTAAATTTAAAGTATTTTCTAAAACGCTCTCATCAATATAAGTATGCTTTAAAGCTATTATTTTAAACTCATATTCGCCCTTGCTAGCATCAATAGCTACCGAGATATTATCATTTAAATTTAGTGCAAATACATTTGAGCTAGCGGTAAATTCTTTTAAAAGCATATCGCTTCTTAGTTTTTTAAGATAGGTACTAACTTCAAGCAAACTAGTGTCGCTAAATGAATACTCATCTAAATTTATATGCTTATCATAGATATTTACCTGCTCGTCAAATATCTTTTCATTTTTACTCTCCAGCACATTTGGATAAGCTGTATTTTGAAAAGAGTGCGTAAAGCTATTTGCTTTTAGCGTCTCGCTCTTTGTTATTTTATTTATGTGTTCGGTTGCTAGATTATTATTCAAATTTACATTAAAGCTTACTTTTCTAGCTTCCTTGCCACTGCTTGTATCGCTTGAAGTAAAATTTTCATTTTGATTGCTATAAGCTAGTATAAATGTATCATGAAAATAAATTTTTTCATTGTCTTCATAAAAATATATACCACTATCATGACAAATCCTTGTTATGAAAGCTAGGTCACTCTCATTGTACTGGGCTATAAATTCTCTCTTGTTGTAGTTATTTTTGATATTTGAGAAGTCTAGCTCTTTGGTTAGTCTTTGTTTATTAAAAGCCAAAATATCTTTTACTACTTCTAAAATGCTCTGGTCTGTATAAATTCTGTTTGCTCTATTTATGCTTAGTCTATATAGTGGTGAAGTTAGCTTGAATTTAAAGAAGTATTTTTTATCTATATTTGTACTAGTCTCATCATCTACTCCAAGATACTCTACATCGCTTACTATTCCACTAAAGTGCATATCGTTTGAGCTACCATCTGGGACGATATTTTTATTTGTTGAAGACGGCCTTTTTATGCTTAGCTTTATACTTTTATCAAGATATTTATATATGCTTGAGTAGCTTTTATCGTTATTGTAGATGGTGTCTAAATTTTCATAAAGCGGGTTTTTCACCAAATTTATATAGGCAAAGCACTCTATGCTAAATATACTTTCTAAATTTTCATAAATATCTGCACGTGTAACGATAAATTTATCGTTTGACTCGTTTGCTATCTGAAGAGTCGAGAAAGTATCGTTAGATACGCCGTAGTCCACAAGGCCGTCTGTTGCCACCGAGTTGCCAGATGCTAGCATGACAGGCTTGGTTAGTGATGATGTTGGTGATGTTAAATTTTTGTCCATTTGTTGCTCTTTCAATCTTTTTTCGTTTTCTTCTTCTCTAAGTTTTTTAAAGTATTTCTTTTCTGGTTCTTTAATATTATAAAATCTATTAACTTCTTCTTCTATTCCACCACGTTCAGCTTCTTTGTTTATTTTTTCTTTAAGATTGGCATCTTTATCTATATAATTTTTGGCGGCATCTGCATTTCCTTTAAAAATCTCTCCAATAATTGGTATTTTTGAGAAAGGATAAGTAAAGGCATCAATAGCATTTTGTGAGTTAGTAAATTTATTATTTTCTTCATTAAAATTTTTTAATTCTGTATTATCATTTTTTATATCAAGTTTCTTTTTGCTAGTGTTAAAAAAATCCATCATCTTTTCTCACTTTCCAAAAGCTTGTCTAAATCTTTTTCATCTCCTACTATCTTTAATATAACTCTCAAATAACCATAATAATAAGGATCTTGCCCATGATCTAATAGTTTTTTGATTAATTTAAATTTTTCCTCTTTAAATTCTTTATATTTTGGTGTTTTTATAAATTCTAATAGCTCAGGGCTTGCTTTTTTGTCTTTTATGCCAACACTGTTTTCTCTAAAAAAGACTAGGAATTCTGTTGCTATAATTGCAGTTAGCCATTTGTCTGGCGTAATATCTTTATTCAAAAGTAAGTCAAACGTTTTAGTCTTATTATTTTCATAAGCAGCATCTAGTAAATTGGAGCCATCATTAGCGAAACTTGGGACTATATTAGCATCACACCCAAGCTCATCTATGTAATATTCTATACATTTAGCAGTATTTTCATCAGTCGTATTTTTATCAAAAATCATAGCAAACATATTTAAACAATTTGCCTCGTGTGAATATAAAGATGTTATGAGAAATATGATTATTGCCAATTGCTTCATTGCACTAATTCCTTTTTAGTTCCATTATTTAATAAATTATCTAAATCTTTTTCATCATTTAAAATTTTTAAAATAGATTTTAAAGTAGAATAATCTTTCGGATCCTGTCCATAATCTAATAGTTTTTTGATTAATTTGAATTTCTCTTCTTTAAATTCTTTATATTTCTGAGTTTTTATAAATTCTAGTAGCTCCTTGCTAGGTGTTTTACTCTCAAATCCAACTCCATTATCTTGAAAAAAGAATAAAAATTCTGATCCCATAGAAAAAGCTAATCTACCATTTGGCTTTGTGCCTTTATCTAGAAGGTTATCAAAAGTCTTAAATTTTTTCATTAAAAAGGCGATTTCTAATAAATTTGGCTCATATCTAAGTTTATTACTTTTAAAAGTTATATTCGCATCACAATTAAACTTGTCTATATAGTAATCTATGATTTTAGTGGTATTTTCATCACTTACATTTTTATCAAATATAACAGCGAACATATCCGTACAATTTGCTTCGTGTGAATATAAAGATGTTATGAGAAATATGATTATAGCTAGGTGTTTCATATCGCATTTCACATATCATATTAATTTAAAAGATAAAGATAAAAAGGGCTCATCTGTGTCCTTCTAGCTAGAAGATGATTTTATTAACCCTAGGGGTAAACCCTAGGTTGGTTTTAAGCTTTTTTAGTAGCTTCTCTCCAGTCGTCGCTTCCGCTTGTGCCTGCAGCTACGTGTTCCCAAACTATCTTTCTATAGTTCATTGAAACTTTGAAAAGCTCTGTTTTGTCGCTGTTTAGCTTGTCTTGAGCATTTGGACTTACTAGAGTAATATCTGTTATAGTTGCATCTTCTAGTTTTGTAGTGAAGAAATGCTCCGCACCACCACTAGTTGATGTTCTATACCAATAGATCTCAACCTCTGGAAGTCTTTCACCTTGTGTTAAAGCATTGTAAAGAAGTGGAACAGCTTTATTTAGTGATGTAGTAAAACTAAATGGCTTATGGACTCTTTGACCTGATGGTTGGCCACTTTGTGGATCAGTTGGAACTGTTACTATATGAGAAACCTCTTGAGCCATGATCTCATCTTCGTGACCTGACTGATAGCGATTACCTATACTAGCTTCTGTTGAAGCACCACTTGAAATAAGTCCTTGTGTAGAACCTTTCACTTTAATATACACTGGTTGTGACATATTTACTCCTATTAAAAAGTTTGGATTATTCTATCTTTTATTTACTTTCTGTTTTATTAAAAACATTACTTTTTTAACATATAGCTTTGAAGAGCTTTATGCAATAGATAATTAAACGCTTCCTTATCTTCCTTGGTACTTTTTAGCACAGCTCCTGAAAGATATTTAAAAAATGAGTTATTCTCGACTATATCATACATTTGACTATATAGCTCTTTGCATATAAGCTTAACCAAAACAGTATTTATTAGTTCTGTCGAGTCACTAAGAGGAAGAGTTTTCATGATTGTTTCCATATCTTTTGTATTTAAAGTCCTAGTCTGCTCACTTATAGGGCTCATATTTGGTTGCAATTTTATACTCTCAACTATCTTTGTCAAAAGCTCATCCATGCTTTTTGCAGTAAGCATATTTTGATTATTTGCATTTTCTTCTTCATCAAAATTTTGAGCTATCTCATTTAAATTTAAAACTGCATCGTGCGCATTTTCATTTAAAGTGATATCTTTTTTATCATTTATTAATGAGTTTATCTTTGGCTCTTCTTTAAAATCAACATTTGAAATTTTACCAACTGGCTCAAAACGTTTATCATCAAGCTTGTCAAAATTTTTCGTATTTTCTATTATCTTATGGGCTTTTCCTATATATTCATCAATCCTAGAAGGGTCTATAAATATAAATTTTAACTCCCCCATCCTAAAGACATCGCCCAAATTTATGACGCTCTCATAGTCATCTGGAAGCTTTGAATATGAATCACTATAAAAAATTTCACAATCTTTATAGCCACAAATTGTGAAAACCCCCTCTTCAAATCCAACATGAGCGTGTTTTGGTGCGATTGAATCACTCATATCATTACAAGAAAATTTTGTAGTGTCTAGTGAGCCTATATCACCGCCATTTTCATCAAAAATGATAAATTGAGCTGAAAAGCTTGACGCTTTATCGTAATTTTGTATAACTGCTGCTATTTGTTGCATATTTTATCCTTAATAAAGCATCTTCTTTGGTAAATTTATCGTTGGTATGATATCCATAAGCTCTAAAAGCTCTCCTCCATTTGGTGTTACTTCAAAGCCAAAATACGAATCTCTTCTACCATCAAAATTAAGTGTACTAACGCCAACGCTACTAAAATTTGAAGCTTTTAATATCTTATACCAGCCCCACTCTCCATCAAAGCTTAGCTCTTTTCTCTCGCTTCCAGTGCTTGAAACTGCATTGAATTTAAACTGTGTTGATATATCAAAATTTTTGCTTGAAACTATCAAATTTGAGGCAATTGTATGATCATAAGTCAAAGAGTTATTAGAATAACTAATATTTATATGGCTAAAATTTGCTGATAAGTCGACAGCTTTTAAATTATAATTTAATTTTAGCTCATCATTTGAATCAAGCATTAAATTTGAAATTCTGTCTATATAGGCAATATTTTTAAGGAAATCCCTACTAAATCTTAGCTCTTTTGCGTATTTTGGTCTTATTTTATAACCATCGGCAGTTTTGCTTAAGATTTGTTTTAGATATCTATCATAAAAGCTATTCCAAGTTCCGTTTTTGCCAAAGAATCTTTTAAATTCTTCTATACTGACAGCCTTCGGAGATTGTTCGTTAAATGGATAAAATGGTTTGATAAGACTTTCAAAATCATCAAAAACATCATCTCTATATGCTGTTGATAAAAGCGCTGAAGCGCCATTTTCTACTTGTTTCCACGCAAGTGTCGATAACTTTTGATAATATTCATTTAACTCATCTGGAAGCTTCTTAGCATCATTATTTAAGACAATGAATGGGTCGTTTTCATTTTTTATACCATTTATTGCATAAACTATTTTATCATCGTTGCTTTGAAGCATTTCGAAGTTATAGTCACTAACTTTTTTATAAACGCTTGTTACATCATTGCTTATAATATCTAGCAAGTCATTAGAATTTAACGCATGATAGTTAGTAAATTTAGCACTAAAATCACTGAAAACACGCTTTATCTCACTTGAAGCAAATCCTAGAGAATAGATATATTTTAGTAAATTCTCATCATTTAAATTTGTATTTTGATTAGTTAATTTTATTAAAGAATTTAAAGGATTTTCTCTCTTTGACAAGATGTCGAGCTCTTCTATGACCTCTTTTTTTGTGGTAAATTCATTTGGTTCTATTTCTCTTAAAATTTGGCTCCACTTATCAGCATAATTTTGCAAATAAAGCTCTATTACAGCAATACTTAACTCTTTCTTATCATTTGAGCTAATATCTTTTAAAGAAGAATTTGTCTCCATTAGCCAAGATTCTATTCCAGCTGTTTGATCTATGTTTGAGCTAAGCTTTGATAAGAAATCTCTTAAATTTTCTTTTGTATAAATTTTATTAAATGGCTTAAATGCTTCTTTCTCTTGGACTACTGTGTATAAATTTTCAATATCTTTTTTAATATCATAAAAAGATTTATCGTCTTTAAATGATATGAACTCAAGTATATAGTAGAGTCTTTGTGCTCTTTGAACGGGTGATAGCCTCGTATTTGCTATACTTTGAGCAACTGTGTCCGCAGTTATGTTTAAATTTTCTGCCTTTAAAATAGCCTCAATATGAGCTAAGAATTCATCTTTTGCAACGCCATATTTTTCAAATTTATCCCAGTTTGTGCTAATCCAAATTTTAAATAAATCCACATTTGTGTAATCTTTATCAAAGAGTGAATCATACATATAAAATGCTTTTATTAGCTTATCTGGATCAATTTCATTTTTTAGTATATTTTCCATTTCAGTTAAAACTGTATTTTTGAAAAAATCAGCATTTAAATCATAGTAAAGTGCTTTAACTGGAGTGAAGCCTTTATACGAAGTATCTAGTGTTATATACTCAAATTTAGTATCACCACTAAAGATTCTTGGATAGTCATTTAGACTTTGTTTTAGTAAATTTAGAAGCTCAATCTTTTGTGTTGGAGAGAGATCCTTGTATTTTTTACCATCAAGGTATGAAGAAATTTTATTTGCATTATTTATAGCATTTTGCTCTTTTATATTTTTAGTATCTAGAATAAAACTAGAACCCAAATATACTCCGGCACAAAGTATGGCTACTAAAATAAAATTTGCAAATTTTGTAAATCTATTTTGAGCACTAAATTTATTTAAGTTGGCTTTAAAAGCTATCTCTTTTAAAAATGATTTTACAAAATAGCTTTGTTTACTATAGTTATTTACTGCTCTTAAAAGTGGTTTTTTGATGTTATATCTATCGCAAATAGTGTTTGTAAGGTAGTTTATAGGTATATTTTCTTGATAAGCACTAACGAAATAAATTCCATTTATGGTTGAGCTATTTTTAAGTGCATTTTGAGAGCTTAGCTTTGTTACAAAATCTTTCACTAAAGCAAAAAAATTATCAAGTTGTTTTAAAAAGAGATATGAACGTTTTTTATCTTCCAATAAATGCGAAATCGAGTTCTTACTCATGAGATGTTTAAATAGTGACTCGCTTAGGTTTTTTAGTTCAGTTTCTAGTGATTGTTTTGAGAAATTTGGATCTAAGTTTATTCCTAGAGCCTTATTTGCCACATCTTCATTGAAAAGCCTAAAATAATCTCCCATACCATCTATTAAGTCAAGCTTGCTAAAAACAATATAAATAGGAAATTTAGTCTTTAGATGTTTCTCGCAGTCATTAACCCTTTTTATCATATATCTAATTAATTCATCAAAATATTCTTGAGTGCCTTCGAGGAATTTTTTAGTGTCTATGATTAAAACCGCGCCACTTAATCTAGCGTTAAAATCATTTCGTTTTAAAAAGTGTAAAAATTCACTCCAGATACTTTTTTTAAGCAAGTAATCCCTATTTTTATCCACATCATCTTCAGGAAGCTCTTCAGTAGCTGTTGGCTGGTACAAGCTCTCTTGTGCAAAATGTATACCCTCAGTATCTAAAAGTGCACCAAATTTTGAAATATAAAGATTAAAGTTTGTCGTACTTTTATGTATTTTTTTATAAGTATCTAAACTATCAGATAGCGGAAATTCGATATTTGAGTAGTTTATAAATGCGCTCTTTCCAGCACCTTCGTTACCCATTATCATTATTAAAGGTAATTTTTTAAAATTTATATCTTTTTTCCATGTTGTTTTGGCATCTTTCAAAGAAAGCATAAAATTTCTTTTTGCCTTACCAAAACTATCCATAGACTCTTTTTTGATCTCTTTTAGCTTGTTATTTTTTTCATCTTTTTGAGATGCTAAATAGTGCATTAATGGTTTGATTAAAACAAAAAACAAAATAACTGCCCAAAATGCAATTAATATAGTGACTCTTGAACTTATACTAGCAAAGCTATATACATCGTTAAAAGCTATAAGTGGAGCATAAAGCCAAAATAAGATGCTTAATGCAATAGAAACTACCAAAATGGTACTGTGTTTAAATCTAAAAAAGACAAAAAATCTTCTTAGGTAATCGATAAATGCCATTGATGCACATCCTTTTACAAATAAATATATTTCTTTAATGTAATAATAACAAATATTTTAGATTTTATATCTGAAAATTTAAGAGCAAAGCCTAAATTTTATAAAATTTGACATATTTTTATTACTTTTAAGCCTTGCACCAAGGCCTATTTTACTATAACTTTCATCTATCCCAAGCTTTAATTGCATCTTTGGAGAATAGTTTATTTTTATGTATAAATCAGCAACAAATTCATTGTTTGTAAACAAAATAAGAGTATCTTGAAGCTCTTTAAATTTTCTTCTTTTTGGGAAAAAATCAATAGCTTCTTCATAATCTATGCCATTTATATAAACTGCTATTTTAGTTTGTTTCTCAAAAAGCTTTTTACCAAGTATAAAATTTCTGCCCAAAGTCTTATTTTTGATACCAAGCGAATTTAAATTTGAAGGCGCTATGAAAATTTGATTTGGTAGATTTTCCAGTAAAAATAGTTTATTTTTTAAATTAAAATGACGCTGCAAGGCAAACTCGATCTCTCTTTTAGGCCTTCTTTGACTAATAATAAGCGGAGAAAATGGTAAGAATTTTTTTGCTAATTTTTTATTGCTTATGTTTAATATATCCAATAAAATCTTTGAAATTTTATCATCAAGCTCTTTTTCAAAGGATCTTGCATAATTTTTTAGACTAATGCTATCAAAGAAAAGCCAAAGCAAGTAATTATCAAAAAAGTCAAAAAATTTCTCGAAATTATTATCGCTACTCTTTGAAATTTTCTCCAAAATATAGCTTGTAAGATGCGAGCCACTTCCCAAAAGACCCATAAAATTTACGACGATTTTTACTACATCCTCTTTATTTAAGCTCTCAAGCTCATTAATCGGATAAGCAAAACTTGGGCTATTTTTTAAAAAAACATCTCTTCTATCTTGGTGCTTTAGGCAGTTTTTTACTAACTTAAAAAAAGAAGCTTGATTTAGTTCTTTGTTCATATTAATTTTTTTGTACCACCTAAAAAGTCATAATTAAGCAAAATTTTACTCTTTATACACTTTATTTTAAGCTCGCAAAATGAATTGATTGAGGCAAATTTTGATAAAAATTTAGCCAAATTTATACCTAAAGTATATACATTTCCAATACTCTCAAATTCGCTTTCATCTATATAGAATATGCATAGTAACCCTCTTTTTGCAAAGCCTTGGTCAACTCTATAAATTTGCTTCGTTTTTATATCATAAAGCGAGTTTGCAAATTTTTTAAAAAACTCATCATCTGGTGTGCTAAAGGTATTAAGAAGTGCTAAAAAAGAGCCCTTCTCTAGTATGCTTTGATAGCTAAAAGATAAGATACTAACTAGTTTCCAAAGAAGATTTCCATCTATTTTTACTCGCTTTACACTAGTTGGAATGGTTAAATTTTTAGTTGTTACACCTTGGTGGGACAAAACTCTATCTATCTCGCCAAGTTTTAGCTTGCAAGGTAAATCACCATTGCAGCAAAGTGCATCTATGCTAATGGTTTGATCTTTAGAGTCACTTTTAAAAAAGGAAATTTCTTTATAAGAGTTTAGTTTTATATCTGTTTTATTGCTGACAAAATAATAATCTTTTGCTCGCTCATCATTTAAAAATTCAAATCTCTCAAAACTTTTATAGTTTTTTAATATCCTTTTTTCATTATTACTACTATGGGCGACCACCTTATTTATTGAAACGATTTCATAAGCATCGATATTTGAGCGATCTAGAAAAATTCTATATTCGCTTCGTCTATTGTTATTCAAAATAGGCTCGGCACTCATTACAAATAAATTTATTGCAGGCGTAGCAAAAAGAGAAAAATACTCTAGCCTTGGCACATATCCACTTGGCATATCTTTTGAAAATATGAATTTAATATTAAAGCTTTTTATAGAAAAATTTTTAAGAAAGCTAAGGCCGTTTAATCGCACAAAATTTAACTTTGAAGGAAAAAATGATAGCTCTTTTAAAAGCTCAAATGCTTCAAATCCAAACTCATCACTCTTTATCAAACGCTCATCAAACTCATCTAAACTAAGTTTATCAGGGCTTAACTTTATCTCTTGATCGCTATCTTCAAAACTTATTGTAATAAATTTCAAGTAATTTTTTAGCCACATTAAGAGCGTAGAAGAGAAGTAAACATTATCTCCAAGATATAAATTTAAAAAGTCTATATCAAGTTCTTTAGTGCTAAGCTCGTCCTTTGTAACGCTTATATTTAAATTTAGAAGATAATCACTCTTATTGTTTGACATAAAAGCTTTTGTTATCTTTAATGGAAGCAAATTTATGTCAAAGATCGTTTGGAATTTGCACGTTATGCCATTGATCTTCTTTGACTCAACTATACTTCCTTTTGGTATAAATTCTCTCACCCCCGAGAAGTCATCTCTTAAGGTAAATTCTTGCATACAAACTGATGGAAAAGGATTTGTATAGCTTGGCATTAATATATTTACTAAAGACTCAGCGATTAGTGGGATATTTTCATCTAGTTCTTGCCTGATCCTCGATGTTAAAATAGCCATATTTTCTATTATACTCTCAATATCAGGATCTTTGCTTTTAGTATCTAAAAAGGGTGCTACTTTTGGAAAATTTTTAATAAAAAGGGCTCTTGTTTCATCAAGATATGCCATCTCTTTTTGAAAATAAGCTAGATTATTTTCATTATAATCCATTATAAAATCTCACAATATCTATTGTTTTTAAAAATAACTTTTAGCAAATACTCTTTGAAATTATCGTTTTTATGCTTGTAATTTATATTAAAGATGATACGCCAAGGCTTTAGTGAGTCATCATATCCGATAGATGTTACTTCTATTCTATTCTCATTTGAGCTGATTAGTTCATATATTGCCATGCCAAGTTTATGACCAAGCTCATTTATTTCAACGCCCATCGACCAAAGATCAATAATACTATCATTTAATCGGCCGTAGTTACCAAGTCTAGAGTTTAAAATAGTATCAATGTGATCTTTTATGTCGCTGTCTAGATCTTTAAAATATGGACGTAGCTTTGATTCATCGCTAAATTCATATAAAATTTTATCTATCAGCGACATAGTAAGCTTACTCTTTGTCTAGTTTTCCAACCAAAGAAAGCTCGAAATTTGCTCCCATAAATTTAAAGTGAGGTCTAGCCAAAAGCTCTATTTTATACCAACCAGGCTCGCCAGCTATATCACTGACGATTACTTTTGCGCTCCTAAATGGTCTTCTACTTCTAACATCTGCTGGTGGGTTTTCCTGATCTGAGATGTATTGTCTTAGCCATTCATTTAAGCCACGCTCAACATCGCTACGCTCTTTCCATGTACCTATCTCTTCTCTTTGAAGCACTTTTAGATAATGAGCCAAACGAGAGATCAAAAATACATAAGGTAGTTGGGTTCCGAGTCTGAAATTTGTCTCAGCAGCTTTACCTTCTGGAGTATTTGGGAAAATTTTAGGCTTTAAAGCAGAGTTAGCAGAGAAAAATGCAGCGTTATTGCTATCTCTTCTTAAAGTAAGAGCGATAAATCCATTTTCTGAAAGTTCAAATTCTCTTCTATCTGTGATCAAAACTTCGGTTGGAATTTTTGTTTGAACGCTTCCATAATTTTCGTAAGTGTAAGTTGGAAGATCCTTTACAGCACCGCCACCTTTTGGCCCAATGATATTGCCGCACCATCTATAATCAGCAAAACTATCTGTAAGCCTTGTAGCAAACGCATAGGCCCCATTGCCCCAAAGCATATCATCGTGATTATTTACAGTTTCTCTATAATTAAAGCTCTTTATAGGATTATCTTCTGGCACATAAGGAGATCTTGTAAGAAATCTATTTACCATACATCCTGTGTATTTTGCATCTTCATTTTCTCTAAAAGTTCTCCATCTTGTATATTGTGGGCCTTCTAGCATGCTTTTTAGATCTTTTATATTTTCAAGCTCACCAAAATTATCAAGTCCGAAAAATTTAGCAGAAAGAGATGTAAGAAGCGGTGAATGGCTCATTGCAGCAATTGATGACATTTTATTTAAAAAAGTCATATCTTGATTTGATTTATCTAGCTCATAATCAGCCACTATCGCACCAACTGGCTCACCACCAAATTGTCCATATTCAGCTGAATAAATTTGTTTATAAAGTGTACTTTGAGTTATATCTAGATTGTTTTCAAAATCATCTAAAATTTCTTCTTTTGTGGCGTCTAAAAGATCAATTTTTACATTTTCATTAAAATTCGTTCTCTCGACCAAAAATCTAATTCCACGCCAAGTTGATTCTAGTTCTTGGAAAGATTTATTGTGTAAAATTTCATCCATTTGAGCAGATAAAAGGGTATCAATGTGAGCTATCATCTCATCTAGTGCGAGCTTATTTATTTTATCTTCGGCATTATTTGTTGTTATTATGTTTGAAATAAACTCAGCAACTCCTTGCTTTACAACACTATAACTCTCGTCATCTTTTGAATATTTACTCCTTTGCATTATGCTTTCAATGATAGGAGTTTTAACTTTAGTTTCAGACATTTTTATTCCTTATCTTGTTCGTCTTTAATCTCTAAAAGAAGTTGTTTTCTACTATCTTCATCTTTTATAGCTTCTAAAACCGCTTTTCTAAAATCAGGCATATTGCCCATAGGACCTTTTAGTGCAACTAAAGCTTTTCTAAGCTGTAAGAGTTTTTTTAGCTCAGGAATTTGATTTATAATATTATCTGGATTAAAATCATGGATGCTCTCAAAATCAAGGTCAATATTTAAATCTTCATTATTAGAATTTAGCTTATTTTTTACAGAGAAATTTGTATGAATATCTAAGCTTTTCATAACCTGATCAAAGTTTATTTTATTGATAGAAATCACTTCACGATCTTCAAGTGGAGTTTGGTTTTCACCAGTTAAATTTGCAACTACCATAAGTTTTAATGGAAGCTCTACATCAGCCTCTTGGTCATTTGTCTTAGTTTTATAGACTATATTTATGCGTTCTTTTGGTGGGATTAGATTATCTGCCATAGTAACATCCTTTTTTTCGTAAATGATTTAAGAATTATATTTAAATAAAATTAAAGGTGATTTAAAAAAACATATTTTATCACACAAATGTTTTTGCCTTTATATATATGTCTGATAAATAATCTTTAAGCTCGGTATTTTCTATAAAATTAACTATTTGTGCATAGGTAGCTTTTGCATTATTATTCATGCCTTGAGCAGTAAAAATTTTTGATAATTCAAGCATAAAATTAAGCTCGCTTTGAGTACTTGAGGCATGCTTGCTTTTGTCTAGTTCTTTTATTAGATCTTCAAAACTCATATCTTTTTTACTATCACTGCTGGAAGTAAATTCCAAAGAGTTGCTTTTAATAAAAAATTTACTTATATCTTCACTAAAAAAAGCTTCTCCACTTTGAAATTTGAGCTTTTTCATATCTGGAAATTTATCAATAAAATTTAAAACCATATCACAAATAAGATCACTTTGTCTTGCAAGTCCAGCGCTATTTAAAAACTCGCAAAATATCTTAATGCCTTCTATCCAAAATGGGTTAAGTGCTAAATTTCTTATAAATTTTTCTAAATTGTCAAGATTTAGTTCGCTACTTTTTTTTAAAAGCATAATTAGATTTTCATCAGGATAACGTATCTGAGTTATTTGATCGCTACTTGATGGAAGCGCCTTTATTCTGCCCCACATTGCTTCAGAAATTAAAGTATAAGCATTAAAATTTTTAATATCACTCCTTAAAAGCATTAGTGATAAATTTATAAAATATTCTCTAAATTCTCTATCATTAAATGTACTAATGTCATTACCGCTAAACGAAACGCTTTGATGGTAAGTTGACTCAGTTTTAGTAATGACTTTTGGCTCTTTAGCTTTTAAAATTTCTTCTTTTTTTTCTTCTATATAAAGCGTATCAAAATGTGTGCCAAGCTCTTGCGAAAGCTCAGGTACAAGGTCATTAAATGCTTTTGCCTCAGCTTGATCCAAAGCTTTATCATTAGCTTGCGTAAAAAGCTCTATTGTTTGAGCTATTATCTTTTTTTTAGCAGGTAGTTGTTTTTCATTTTTTGCAAGTGAAATTGGCTCTTTTTTTAAAATAGATAGAAAAAAGGCAAAAGCTTTTATAAGTGTCTTAAAAGCCTCTTTATCGTTTAAATTTATAGCAGAAATCGCTAAGAAATTTAAAAGCTTAGCATCAAGGCTAAACTCACTTAAGGCTTTTAAAGATGAGCTAAATACGTAATCCCACTTTATGCTATCATGCATCAAAGTTTTATACTTTGACATTTCATCAGTTAAACTAATATAAAGCTCATTCTCTAAAAAATCTTCATTAAATTTATTACAAAAATTATCTTGCACTTACTTATTATCCATAAAATTCTCTATCTTATTATTTAGGATGCTATCGTTTCTGATATTGTTTTGATCCATAGAATATGTACTATATAAAAATGCAGCTGCAATCATGGCAATAGCTAGCAAAATGAAATAAAATTTTAAACGCTTTAACGAAAATACCTCAAGAAAACTTTTCTTTGTCTGTTTTAAGTAACTCTTTTCAAATACATTTTCATCGGCCTTTATGAGCGGAGAAACGGCTGCAGCTATATTTTCACAAAGATAAGAAATTTTTTCATTGCAATCTTCTTGTGTTTCATATTTTCCTTTATAGCCAAGCACCAAACAAGCATATATAAATTCTAAGAAATCTTTATTTTTGCCAACATTTTCAAACCACTTATCCATAATGCCAAAGAATTTATTTCCACCTAGATTTTCATTAAAAAATCTTGTTGTCAGGGTATTATTGGCCCAAAAGCTGTTCATAAAAATTTCATTTTTTAGCAAGCTCTCATCTATAAAAACACAAAGGCAATATCTAAGTCTAATAATATCGTCTTCCTCATAAATGCCTAGATTTGATATTTTTGAAGTAGTGCTTAAGATGTCGTTTATCAATTTTTCACGTAAATTTGCCATTTCACTTTGTGAAAAATTTTGTAATTTTGAAACCCTATTTGCCAAAAGAAGTAATGGTAACACATGATCTAGTGCAAGATTTGTGCCAAGACCCAAAAGATTTGTTTGACTTAAAACTGAGGTTTCATTTTGATTTTCGTTCATTTTTATCCTTATAATAAAGCCCACATTTTAATGTCAGCATTTGGTAAATTTGCCGTTATATAAACGCTAATCACATTTTGATTTGCAAAGCTTTTAAAAATTTCATCTTTTTTGTCTATCTTATAGTAGATATAATCGTTTAACTTTGGTAAAGTACTAGGAACAACAGAAATTTGCTCTACGTTTATACCTCTTAGCTGTGAAGAAACTATGCCTTTTATATTTGATTGAGTATGGATTTTACACTGCTCTTTAAAATTTTTAAGAAGATACTCATTTTTCGTATCACTGTGAATAGCAAAATAAATTTCTGAGTTTTCAATAATGCTTGGATTATCAAAAATACAGTCATAAAAACCGTGATTATTTTTAACAATCTGTGCCATTATATATTTTGGAGATAAGATATGTGAGAATAAAAGTCTTAGATTATTTATCAAAGGCACAAAAGTTTGAGTTAGATTATTGTGATCGTAGGCTATAAATTCGCTAAAACTATTATCGTGGCTAAGTGCTAACAAATCAGCCTGGAAATCAACTAATTTTTCATAGAAATACTCTGGGTGAAATTTATCTTTCTTTAACAAATAAGAGAATATTAAATACCATTTTTTTAGCATATTTAGTGTTAAATACGTTGAAAAATCAAGTCTATTTTTAGCTTGGTCAACACCTCCTAACAACCCAAAATAACTCTCTTGATGTTGCTTTGTAGCAAAGCTAAGCTCCTCTATAAAATTTGTTATGAAGGTGTTTTTACTGATGTCAATACAAGTTGGAATAAATTTTTCGTCAAGTGTTATTTGCTTATTTAGGTCTATATTTTTTATTTTACAAATTGGTATGCTAAGCTCATAAGGCATCTTTAAGCCAAATACTCCAAGAGATGATCTTTGGCTTGCTAGGATTAGATTTTCTTTATCTTGTGTAAAGGCAGAAGATAGTTCAAAATCATCTTTATCGTCTAGCTCGTTTAATATATCGTTGCTAGCTTCATCATGCACTCTTGAGCTGATAAGTGCTTGCTTAGCTGTAAATTTTAGATTTGGTAAATTATTTTGCAAGCTAATATCAACCAAACCTGAGCTAATAGGTAGTTTTAACACTATAATGGCTGAGTTTAGTTCACTTGGGCTTATCTCAAGTGGCTCTGGTAATTCATCTTGATCTGGCGCGTTAAAAATCGTGCCATCTTGAGAGATACAAGAAATTTTAGTTAGCCCTATTTTACCTTGAAGCAAAAGATCGCTTGAAATTTCTAAATCTAAAACACCATATAAATTTGAAAAAGAAGAGATGGTTTTTAGGTTTAAATTTCTCTCAAAATATCTTTCTTGTTGCTCGAAATGAACCTTATCGACGTTCATTCCGTTATACCAAACGACTTTTAGCTTTTCAGACATTTTATTTGCTTGCTTGTATTTTAGAGCTACTAGCGTCTAAAACATTTACGCCATTTTTTGTTATTTCAAAAACTATATTTTTTTCTTTTATCTCTTTTGTAGCTTTGTAAGCCTTGATATTTGTCTTGCTCTGATCAGCATAAAGTACCAAAATACCGACATACGGAACCTCGTCAGGATATACATTTGTAAAAGCATATCTATTTGTATTTGGCTGAATTTGTGTTTTTATAGAGTCAATCTTGTCATAACCTAGTATTTCACCATTTCTCTCGGCTAGATCGATAATGCTAGCTTCTTTAAATTTAGCCACATCTCTTAATTTATAAGCTATGATAGTTATAGGAACATTATCGCCATGATAGTTCAAATTTGAATTTGGCATATTACTTATAATAAGATCTTTTGCACATCCTGTAAGAAATAGCATAAATACTAAAAAAGATAGAAATTTAAATATTTTTTTCATGAGTTCCTTTACCTGATTTTAATAATATTATTTTTGCGTAATTATATCTAAAAAATTTAGATGATGCTCATTTTAAAATTAATGTTCTTAAACAAAACTTTTATATCTGTTCTTATTCTTTTTTATCGTTTTTATTATATTTATTGATCATACTATCTACAGCCACCTGTGCTACAGCCACCTGTATTATTTCCAGTAAGTATACTTGCTCCAGCTTCAGCCGCGGTCTTATTCTACTCGCCCACTTTTATGTTTACCCTCTTGTGGCGTTGTAACCAATCCACATTATAAATACAAATATAGCCTGTATCAAAGAGACGCCGCCTATCGTGACGTCCATTTCTTTCAAATTCTTTTTCGAAAAGTCGCTCTTTTTTATGCCGTTTTTTATCATAAAATATACATTTGTAAGCATGATTGATGCGGCTACGGCATCAACATAATATTCTCCGAAAAGAAGTTTTAGGATTACTATAAAGCCAATACATAATATGCTACCAAAAAAAATAATTAGAAATTTTTTCATTTTTTGTTATCCTTTCTATCTTTGTCATTTTTGCTTTTTATGCTATCGGCTACTGCTTGACCTGCCCCTGTCACAACCGATACTATACTTTCAGCTGCAGCCTGTAAATCCCCATCGCCGACTTTTATATTTTTACCAAAATTTCCTGCTATATTGCCGAATGCACCAAAAGTTCCACCGGCAAAACCTTTTCCGACCACTCTCTCTGCATCTACATCTTTTGATCTGTCTTTAAGCTGGGAGTATAGCTCGGTAGATGAGTTAACAAAAGCGCCTCTGACTATTGCCGAGAATAAACCGCTAGCAGCTCCGCCATATGCACCGCCTAATGCATTTATTACTACTTCTGTATGGTCAATATTTTTAAAACTGTAGCCGTTATTTATATACTGCGATCCAATATCTATACCTCCGCCTATGGTGGCGCCTGCTACTATACCCGGGGTTTTTGAGCTATCATAAAATTTAATATCTTTTGTTGCATCTTTTATTAAAGTACTAGGACTGCTTTCCGAAGCAGAGAGCTTTGGTTTAGAAGCTGTCACTAAATAACCTTTATCGTTAGTAATTTTATAAACCTCTACCGGTTTATTATTTTTACCTAATTGTTGATATATCACTTTATTTCCCGTTATATCCATACTACGAGCTACATACTCTTTGCCGTTGTGTCTTAATATACCGTCGCTACCTAGCTTTCCTCCTTTTGGAGTATTGGCTAATAGTTTTTCGTTTATTCTTTCAGTCATTCCTATTTTAGAGATATTTTTAAAATTTCTATTTATCACCGCTGCTTTGTTTATTTTTTTAATTTTACATTTGTAAAATTTAACGAATTCTTACTTTTTTCAAATTTAACTTTTTGCTTCTTATGTTTTTTATGGTTTCTATTCTGTGATTTATCTGGTATAAATTTTTCAGGTCGAAAAGCCCAAAAAATCACACCAATAGTAGAAATCCACGAAAAGATGCAAAAATAAACTAAATATCCATTTGATTTGTAGATTGTGAATTTAACGAGAAAGTAAAAAACAATAACAATAGGAATAAAAAATAATATACCTATTTTTAAAATTTTTATATTTTTAGATTTATTATAGATTATATAACAATGGCGAATAAACTTAAAACAAAAATATAGTACGGGTAAACCCAAAAAATATAAGATAATCCAAGCAACTAATGGGTGATGATTGGCTAAATATACGATTAAATCTACGATTTTATATTGAAATTCTCGCCAGAAAGCATTAAAAAAATCATTCATTACCACTACCGCCGATAGTATTGTCTTTTATTGTATTGCGAAGTTCATAATTTGCTCCTTGAAAAATTGTATGTCTAAAAATATTTCCACCATTTTCTATCATATTATTTAATAATTTATCTTCCCTATTTATTGATTTTGTATTTAAGAAATCTCTCCATTGTTTTGATATTGCCCCAATTGAATGCTTTACTTCTCGCAAAATTTGAGAAATTTGATTCATACTTAGTATCATCATCTCTATTTTTGTTTATATCTCTATGATCTTGTATATCCATCGATCTTTGGTTTTCATGAGTTATGGTCTTTACCAGATCTTTCGTATCGGTTATGTTTTTGAAATTTATATAACTAGCACCGGTTTGTAAACTCGTATAACCTTTTATTTTTTCGTCATTATATCCTCCTCTTTCATTTTTTGTACGTAAGGCTATGCGGTATAGTCTTTCTCAAAGCTTTCTTGAAAGCCTTTAAGAAAATTCTTTACAAAGGCTCTACTATGAAAGCTCTTCATCTTTACTGTTAAGCTTACTGAAGCTTAACAGTTGGCAGTAGCTGGATATTCCTTGGGGTATTTTAAAGGTGACCTAAAATAAAAACTAGAAGCAAGAATTTAAAACAAATTTATTTTTATGGCATTACAAGAGTGATGACTTTATAATTGTTGGAATTTTTAAGAGGCTGTCCCACTTTAGCAACTAAGTGTTCCACTCTTAAAGGAAATTTTAAAGAAAGGGAAAGAACAAAAGCATCACTGCTAGTGTCTAAAATAGTGTGTTCTGGTGTCACGGGGGAGACTTGAACTCCCGACCTCCGGCTTATGAGACCAGCGCTCTAACCAGCTGAGCTACCGTGACACTTTAAAATAAGTTTCGGATTATATAATTTTTAAACTTATTTGTAGATAAAAACCATCTTTATCTACAAACACAAAGTAAAAGCACCAAGAATCGACAAAACGTCTATTTTACAAAATAATTTTGAGCTAGAGATTTATCCTCAGGTGTGATACTAAATTTCTCGCCAGCGATGCTAACTTCAAATTTATTTTCTTTACTTGCTTTTGTATAAGCTAATGCGAGCCTTGCGGCCAGCTCTTTGTCAGCTTTACTAGCGTTTTTGCTTATGAAGCTAACGGCTCCTACGATGTCATCACTCTCTTTAAATTTTACTTGTTCAAATTTATCATTTGGATGCGCTAAAAGAGCGTTATTATCGCTCTCGTCACGGCCTATTATCATTTTTGCACCATCTGGCAAGCGCAGATGCCTACCAAGCTTTAGCCACGTTACATCGATATCTCGCATCTCTTTATCAAAATTTAGATAATCCTTTATCTTCACAGCAAAGCTCTCGATCGTTAGCAAACACCCACCTCCAGGCGTTGCAAAGTCCTCAAAGCCAAATTCCTTTGCCAAAGCAAGCTGCGGCTTTCTATCACGCCCACTTATATCAAGCAGCTTCTCTCTATCAACCCAACCCTCGCGCTCTGGCTTAGTTGGCGGCAAGAGTTTAGCGCACATCGGACGAAGCACCAAATCATCCTCGTCATCAGCTAGGCGCTTAACCTGAAAAAGTGCGTCTCTGCGCTGGCTCATCGGTCTTTGTCCTACGACTTCGCCAGTGATTATAAAATTTGCATTTTCACTTTTTAGCATATTAAGAGCGGTTTTAAACATATATCCGTGGCAGTCGATGCATGGATTAAACTGCTTGCCGTAGCCGTATTTTGGGTTAAAAAGCACATCACGAAGATACTCGTTTCTCATATCAACCACTTTTAAGCTAGCTCCAGCCAAAGCTGCGCGGCGTCTTAAAATTTCATGTTTTTCTTCATCTACGCCAAATCCAGTATCCATATAAAGTGCGACCACTTCGATGTTTTGATCGCTTATTAATTTCATTGAGAGCATGCTATCAAGCCCTCCGCTAAACAAAGCTAAAGCCTTCATTTTTGTCCTGAAAGTAAAATTTAAAGCCTAAATTTACTAAATCTAGGCTTTTATGAAGTTTATTTAGCAGCGTTAATTACGATTTTTTTAATGACTTCACTCGCGGCTTTTAGGCTGCTAACTGGCAAGTACTCGAAGACGGAGTGAAAGTTATTTGCCCCTGTGAATAAATTTAGCGTTGGTACACCTTTTGCAGATATCACAGCGCCATCATATCCGCCACGCATTGGCTTTATATTTGGCGTGATATTTAGCTCACTAAAGGCATCTTTTGCTAGTTTTATCGGAAGTGAGTTTTCATCTTTTAAAAATTTAAAGACATTTTCATAGCGTGTTTTTAGCGTGATTTCGCAACGATCTCCATAAATTTTATTAAATGAATTTGTCATATCGCTTAAAAACTCAAGCCTTTTTTGAAATTTCGCCTCGTCAAATTCTCTTATGTCGATCTTGAGCATCGTTTTTGAGCTGTTTCCGCTAAGCTCTTTTACCCAAAAATAGCCCTCTTTGCCCTCGGTGCACTCTGGCACTTCGCCGCCTGGCAAAAGCGAGATAAATTTATGCGCAAGAAGTAGCGAATTTACAAGCTTGCCCTTTGCATTCATCGGATGAGCCGAAACGCCTTTAAAGACCATTGTGCAGTCAGCCGCGTTCCAGTTTTCATATATTAGCTCGCCTATCTCGCAGCAGTCTAGGCAGTAGCCAAAATCAGCTCCCAGCAAATTTACATCAAGTGCTTTTGCCCCAAGTAAGCCCTGCTCTTCATCTGGCACGAAGCAGATCACGATTTTACCGTGCTTTACATCAGGATTTTGCATGAAAAAGCTGGCCATATTTACGATACTAGCGATCGCCGCCTTATCATCAGCCCCAAGCAGACTAGTGCCATCAGTCACGACTATGTCGTCGCCAACGTATTTTTTAAGCTCTGGATTATCACTAAATTTTAGATAAATTCCCTGCTCTTCGTTTAGGCAGATGTCGCCACCAGTGTATTTTACGATTTTAGCTTTTGTGTCGTTTTTTTGCTCACTACTTGTATCTAAATGCCCAAAAAAGGCGATACTTGGAGTATTTTCGCAGTTTGCAGGAATTTTTGCTATCAAGATAGCATTGTCTTGTAAGATAATATCTTTTATACCTAGCGAGCTAAGCTCATCTTTTAAAAAAAGAGCCAGCTCATACTCGGTTGGATTAGAAGGCATAACGCCTTTTAACCCATTTTCTTTATTTGTTGTGGTGTTAAATTTCGTATAGTTTAAAAATCTCTCTACGATATCCATTTTTTATCCTTTTAGATGACAAAAAATGCAATCGCTACAACAGAGATAAACATACCTAAAAATGTTCTCTTAGCGATTTCAACTGGACTAACCATCGCAATGCCTGCACAAACGATAGCAGCACCAGCGATCGGAGAAGCTGATCTACCTAAAGCACCAGCAATAGCTGCAGCCATACCAAGCTTATCTTGCTCAAAACCAAGTGCAGCGGCATTTGTTGTGACAGCTTCGTTAAATGCAAATGTAGCGGCATCACCTGAACCTGTAACTATACCCATGATAAATGGCACAAACGTTCCGCCAAATTTAACGTAACTTTGATCTGTTTTTAGCCATGCGATGACCACATCAACGGCTCCACATGCCTTTAGGCCAGCGACAAAGACACCAGCTGCGATGATGATACCCATAACATCAGCATAAGCGTGGCCCATTCCGTTAAAAAATTCTTTTGTGATCTTTTGCGGATTTGTAAGCGTAGCAAAGATAGCTATGATGGCACCTAGTATCATCGCCTCAGCAACGCCCATCTTTGTCCATGCAAGAAAGCTGTAGTCTTTCGCAAGGCTTGTTCCACCAATAACCAAGATAACAAGTGGAACTAAAGGCATAATGGCGTAGATGAAATTTACTTTAAATAGCGGTTTCTCTTCGCTAGCAGCACTACTTTCAAGAGTAAAATTTGTATTTTTTTGATAGTCTTTAAGTAGTATCGCAACAATAACTAATGCGATCACTACGATAACAAGAGCAGTAAATGCACTTGGAATTTGCACTTTTATGACATCTTGAACTGTGTAGCCCTCAACTGTCTTTTTAACAAGATCAGCCACATAGACGTTGTGAGCCGATCCTGGGCTTAAAACTCCACCAAATGTCCCTGCAAAGACAGCAGCACCAGCCATAGCTGGGCGGATACCTGAAGCCATTAGAAGCGGTATAAGCGTCGCACCAACAGCAGCGGAGCATCCTGCAGCTGAAGGGATAGCGATATTTATAAAATAAGTTAGCACGGTTGTTGCAGGGATCAAGATAAAGCCCACATTTTTAAGTGGCTTTGTAAGAAGCGCAACAAGGTGTTTATCGCACATTGTATATTTCATAACAAAAGCAAAACCCATACTTGCACAAATCGCCTTTATAAGCCCTGCTTTAGTCATATAGTCAGTAAAAGCACTTAATGCCCCCATCGGTTTTAGTGCGATTATACAAAGCACCAAACCAACACCTATTAGCACTGTTCTTGTCTCTTTTTTTAAGACTAGAAGTGCTACAACAGCTGCGATGCCAAGAATGGCAGCAATTAGCTTAAATGTTTCCATACCTCTCTCCTTGCTTAGATTTTAAATTTAGTTCCAACTTCTATTTTTTCTATCTCTTTTTGATACTCAAATTTTAAAATTTCGCTGTGTCCTATGACCTGGGCCTCGCTACCCTCTATGAGCAAAGCCGTGCCTTCAGGCAGTGCGTAAATGGTCTCTTTTGGATTAGCTATCAAAAATTCCTCCAATCTCTCCTCCCTGCTCTCGCCGTTATGACCTGCTAGCTTACCACTTATGAAGTGCGGATTGATCTGATATGGGAAGATATTTAGGCTATCAAATGACTTTGGCATGATGATAGGCATATCATTTGTCGTCATCATCGTCTTGCCAGCTATGTTTGCGCCAGCCGACCAGCCAAAATACTTTGCACCATTTGCCACAGCTTCTTTTATAGGCTCAATCAAATTTAGCTTATAAAGCGTGTAAAGCAGCATAAAGGTATTTCCGCCGCCAACTGCAATACTGCTAGCATTTTTGATAGCTGAAATTTTATCCTCATAGTGATGGATTGATTTTATATTGCTATTTTTTAATCTATCAATTACTTTTTGCTCATACTCGTCATTTGTTCGCCTAACTCCAGCGTAAGGGATAAATAAAATTTCTTCCTTGCCGCATTCACCTAAAAATTCCTTAACCCAGTTTTTGCAGTGCCTTAAATAGCCAGTATCTTGATAGCTTGAAGCACTGATTAGTAAAGCATTTTTCATTTTTTTACTCCATTTAATTTGTAAGCAGATCTTAGATAGACATCGACTCCAGCCACCAAACACTCCTCATCAAAGTCAAATTTACAGTTGTGATGGCCTGCTTTTAAATTTGTTCCTATCATCATATAGCCACTCTTTGCGCCCCTATCTTGCAAAGCTCTCATAAAATGAGCGAAGTCCTCGCAAGCACCAAAATCAAGCTCTTTTACGATCTTATCATCATCTATAAAAGGACTTTGCTTTGCAGCTTCATAGAAAATTTCAGTTACTTCTTTGTCGCTATCGGCTCCGTTTGTGCCGCCAGTTTTTACGACTTTGCTCTCTACGCCATAAATTTCGCTCACACCTTTAACTATATCCATGCATCTTTCATACATGAAATCATTTAAATTTGTGTCTTCACCTCTTGTTTCGCAAGCTAGATAGCCATTTGGTGCGATGACGTTTCTGCCCTCACCTGCTCTTAAAACGCCTACGTTTATCCTAGTCACACCCTTTGCATGTCTTGTGATACCATGCATGCTTAGTGCCATTTGAGATGCGGCTAAAAGGGCATTTGCGCCATCTTGAGGTGCTCCTGCTGCGTGAGCTGAACGACCAGTGATATGTACGTCAAATTTTGAAGTTGCAAGTAGCTTATTTGTTCCACAGATGATGCCCCTATTGGTTTTTGCTTGAAAGCCGATATGTCCGCCTAATAGATACTCTACACCATCAAGCACACCAGCAGCTTCCATAGCCACAGCTCCTCTTGTGCCCTCTTCTGCTGTTTGGAAGATAAATTTAAACTTACCGTTAAACTCATCTAAATTTTCAACTATAAGTTTTGCCACACCAAGGCCTATAGATATATGACCATCATGCCCACAAGCATGCGTGATACCAGCGATATCTGCGCCAAAACCATCTTTATAAGGTCTGTGAGTAGGCTCATCACTCTCTGTCACATCAACACTATCAATGTCAAATCTAAATGCTGTAAATTTACCAGGCCTTTTTGTGTCGATAAAAGCTGTTAGGCCTGTTAAGCCATCTTTCATATAAGGAAGATATTTTGCCTCTTCAGGACTTAGGAGCTTTTTGGCTCTTTCTATTGCTTTTTCGCATTGCTCTTTTGAGCCAAGACCAAGCCTTGCATCAGCTTTAACAACCTTGTCACCAAGGCTTATTTCATAACCAAGATCACTAAGCCTCTTTGCTAGTACGGCGGTTGTAAAAAATGTAAACCAACCAGTCTCTGGATGCGAGTGAAAATACCTGCGATCCTTGATCAGCTCATCTTTTAAAGAAAGAGCCAAATTTGCTATCTTATCCATAGATTTCTCCTTATTCATTTGATAGTTTAATTAGTGCATTTGTTAAAATTTGTGTAGCTTTGAAAGCATCATCAAAATTTATAGCTTCTGCTATATTGTGACTGATGCCGCCAACGCAAGGTATAAAAAGCATGCCAACGCTACTTGCAAGTTTTGTTAAATTCATCGCATCGTGTCCAGCTCCGCTTGGCAAAGTAAGCGTTTTTATGCCCAGTTTAGCAGCCTCTTCGCTTAGTAAATTTATAGCATGCTCGCTTAGTTTTACTGGCTCGTCACTGCTTAGTTCTCTTATCTCATAACTAAAATTTAGCTCACCGCTTAGCTCTTTTATAAAATTTCTAAGCTCTAAATTTAGCTCTTCTAGACTTGTCTTATCAATATCTCTTAGATCAACTCCAAGCCTTGCCTCGCCTGGTACGACGTTTAAAACGCCTGGTTTTGCATGTGCGTAACCAACAGTAGCCACAGCTGTTTTTTTGTTTTTAGCAAATTTATTGGCAGCGATTATGATGTGTGAAGCAGCTAGCAAAGCATCACTACGCATATTCATCGGAGTTGCACCGCTGTGATCTGCCTTACCATGGATAATAATTTCAAATCTTATAGGAGCGGCGATACCGCTTACTATACCAACGCTTATGCCACTTCGCTCAAGCACTGGGCCTTGTTCAATGTGAAGTTCTAAATATGAATGAAGCGAGTGTTCTTTTAAAATAGAATTATTTAAATTTTGTGGCTCAAGTCCAAATTTACTCATCGCTTCAAAAAGCGATATGCCATCTTCGTCTTTTAATTCATGAAGCCTTTGTAGACCAAGTTTGCCGCTTATTATCTTGCTACCAATGGTCGCTGTCTTGAAACGACTTGACTCTTCACAGCAAAAATTTATGAGCCAAAGTGGGCGCTTTAGTTTAATGCCAGCTTCTTTTATAGAGGTTAATGCCTCAAATCCAGCCATAACGCCAAGTGTGCCGTCATAAAATCCACCATTTGGCACGCTATCTATGTGAGAGCCTACGCAAACTGGCTTCTCACCTGGCTCACAGCCATCATCATAGATGGCAAAGATATTGCCAACATTGTCAATTTTAAGTTTAAAGCCATTTTCTTCTATTAAATTTATAAGAAAATTTCTAGCTTCCAAGTCTTCTTTGCTAAATGCAAGCCTTGTTAGCCCTCCACCTTTTAATGCTCCAAATCTGCTTATAGCATTAAAATTCGCCTCAAATCTTTTAAAATTTATCATAATAAATCCTTAAAAATAAAACTAATCTTAAAAACATTTATTACTTTGAACATTTTACATTTAGTTTTATGATTTAAAGCTGAATAAGTGTTAAATTTTTAAATCTAATTTTTTTGTAGCTTGTTGTGTAAGCCTTTAATGATCTCTGAAATTTTTTGCATTATTTCGATTTTATTTGGTTTTTGTGATTTTCTAGTATCTTCGCGAAACTTCTCATAGTATTTTAGTTTTAGCTTTAAAATGGCCTCTTTAAGGCTCTCTTCACTAGAAGCTACATTTGAGCTTTCATCAACATAAATTTCTCTAACAAGTACCGCGTTATCTTCAATATTTGGCAATAAAACAGCCTGAAAATAATCTTTATGATGCAAGAAGAATTTCTCCTCGAGCTCGTTTAAAACGATAGTTTCGTAATTTTTATTTGCAAGCATGCTCTTTAAAACGCTAAATTCCAAAATATCAGTTTTATCTTTTTTTTGAGCCACTTGTTTATTTGTCGTTGTAGCATTTGTAAAATTTTGATCTTGTCTATTTATATATCTTTGTCCATGAAGGCTAAAAGTATTTAGCTCTATTTTGAGCAAATTTGCGACTAACGACTCATAGCTTTTTGCGATTATTGGCTTTAGAGAATTTGTAAATTCCACTATCTCTTCTAAACACTTTTGCTTTTGTACTGGGCGTGATATGTCGTATTTCTTGGCAATTTGCTCGATGTAAAACTCTCCAAGTTCAGTACCAGAGCCAAACATCTCTTTTAGCTCGTCGCTTCTACCTGCAAAAACCATATCTGCAGGGTCTGCACCATCTTTTATGATAACAACACTTCCGTCTATCTCGTTTTGAACCAAAAGGCGAGATGATTTTATAGCTGCACCTATACCAGCTCCATCACCATCAAAACAAAGAACTACACTTATCTCTCCTCTTTTTAAAAGTGGTAAGTGATTAGTTGTAAGTGCGGTTCCAAGTACGGCAACAGCGTTTGTAAAGCCTGCAAAATGAAGCATGATGACATCTAAATAACCCTCTGTGATGATGATCTGCTTCTTTTCAAAGATGCTTTGCCTAGCTAAGTGGTAGCCGTAAAGTAGCTTTGACTTGTCAAAAACTATGCTTTGTGGAGAATTTACATATTTTGCAGGATGATCTGAGATCGTTCTACCGCCAAAGCCAACTAGTTTTGCCGTGTGCGCATATATGGGAAATGTGATACGCTCGATAAAACTAGCATAAATTCCCTTCTCGTTTTGCTTTACGATTCCAACCTCAAGCGCCTCTTTTGGCTCGATATTTTCATTTTGCAAAAGCCTAATGGTACTAGCGCTCTCCCCTGCCCAGCCAAGCTCAAATTTCTCGATCATCGCATCATTTATGCCACGAGAATAGATATATCTCACAGCGGATTCATGCTTGAAAAATTCGCTCCTATAAAAGGCATTTGCCTTTTCTAAAATGTGCTTATTTTCTTTTTGTGTTGGAGCTTTATCGCTTGTGTATTCGAGGCTAAAATTTACAAGGCTAGCTATTCTTTCGATAGCTTCTGGATAGGTTAATTTCTCATAATCCATTACAAATTTGATCGCATCTCCGCCGGCCTTGCAAGCAAAACAGTGAAAAATTTGCTTGCTTTGGCTTATGCTCATGCTAGGATTTCTATCATCGTGAAATGGGCAGACACATTTATAGTTTGCACCCATTTTTTTGACTGGCAAATAGTGCTCTATAATGTCAACGATATCGATTTGATTTTTGAGTTTTTCAATGGATTTTGGATCTATCATAAGCAAAATTATACAACTGCTTTGTTATAATTAAAGTAAAATTTTATTACAAAGTATGAGCGTGGATATTTTTTTCATTGGGCATAGAGATCCGATATTTAGCCTTATTATTTTATTTAGCATTATTTTGATGATAGCTGCATTAAGCTACGCTTGGGGTATCTTTTTAAGTAAAGATGAGAAAAAAAGAATCGAAAAATTTATAAGAAAATTTGATAGTAAAGATGGCATAAGTAGCGAGCATAAACAGATGCTACAAAGCCCAGAGATAGACGCTCAAAGCCTTTGCATGCTAGGGCAAACTTTTGCTAAAAATGGTGATTTTGAAAAATCAATTAGTGTTTATCTCATCGCACTTGGCAAAGTTAGAGATAAAAATGAAAAAGAATTTATCCTAAACGAGCTTGGAGAGGTCTATTTTAAGGCTGGATTTTTAAAAAAAGCTAGCGAAGTCTTTGAAAAAGTGCTTGAACTAAGTCCAAGAAATGTGCTTGCACTTCGCTTTTTAACGATGATAGATGAAAAACTTAAAAACTATAAAGAAGCCCTTTATGCGCTAAATTCTCTTGAAGAGCTTGGTGTAAATGTAAAAGATCAAAAGGCCTATATAAAGGCGATCAGTACGCTTGATGATAGAAATTTAAGCTTTAATGAAAAGGTAGAAATTCTCTCCCGTCTTAGCCAAAATTTTGAGCTTTTAAGACGTATGATCTTAGCACTTTTCATAAGGCACAATGAAAATTTAGAAAATTTAAAAGATTTTGCTCGTTTTGAAGATGTGATCGATCTGCTTTACAACCTAAAAACGCCTATAAATTTAAGCGATCCAAAGTACAAATCACTCTTTTACGCAAAGGGCGATATAGATGAGCTTTGCGAAATTTATGGCTTTGAGCTAAACGTCATCAAAAAACTAAAAGATGCTAAATTTGAGGCGGCTGGGCTAAGCTTTAACTACGTTTGTAAAAGCTGCAAAAACTCATTTCCGATGCACTTTTACCGCTGTCCAGTCTGCCACGAGCTAGGAAGTGTAAAAATTTTATCCCACATCACAGAAAAACCAAGTGAAGACAGTAACACTTTTTAGCGACGGCTCGTGCCTTGGAAACCCTGGAGCTGGCGGCTGGGCTTATATTTTGAGATTTAATGAAGCGCAGAAAAAAGAGAGTGGCGGCGAGGCATATACTACAAATAATCAAATGGAGCTAAAAGCTGCAATAATGGGGCTAAAAGCGCTAAAAGAGCCTTGCGAAGTGAGGCTCTTTACCGATAGCTCATACGTGGTAAATAGTATAAATGAGTGGCTTTCCAACTGGCAAAAGAGAAATTTTAAAAACGTAAAAAATGTCGAGCTTTGGCAGGAGTATTTAGAAATTTCAAAGCCTCACAAAGTCGTGGCAAGCTGGGTTAAGGGGCATGCTGGACACCCTGAAAACGAGGAGTGCGACCAGATGGCAAGAGATGAGGCATTAAAAATAAAAGATGAGAATAAGATATGAAAAATTTAGAAGAATTTGAACGAAATCTTGGATATAAATTTAAAAAAACTGAACTTTTAGAAGAGGCGCTAACGCATAAAAGTACCAAACAGGCGTTAAATAACGAAAGACTCGAATTTTTGGGCGATGCGGTTATGGATCTACTTGTGGCTGAGTATCTTTTTAAGAAATTTAGCAAGATCGCAGAGGGCGACATGAGTAAGCTAAGAGCCGCGCTTGTAAATGAAAAAAGCTTTGCAAATATGGCAAGGCATCTAAAAATGGGTAAATTTTTAAGACTAAGTACGGCTGAAGAGAACAATGGCGGACGCGAGAAAGAAAGCATTTTAAGCGATGCATTTGAGGCAGTGATGGGCGCTATCTACCTTGAGGCTGGACTTGATAAAGTGCGAGAAATTTCGATCGCTCTGCTTGAACTTTGCTATCCACAGATCGACTTTGCACACCTTGAAAAGGACTACAAAACCGCTCTTCAAGAGGTCACTCAGGCTAATCTTGGTGTCATCCCAACATACGAACTCATCGGCACGTCAGGTCCTGACCACAAGAAAGAATTTGAGATAGCCTTGCTACTAAATGGCAAAGAAATTTCACGCGCCGTTGGCAGCTCTAAAAAGCAAGCCCAACAGCTTGCAGCAAAAATCGCACTAGAAAAAATCAAAAAATAGGAAAAATTTTGAATACATTTGGCAAAAAACTAACATTAACAACCTTTGGCGAGAGCCACGGGGTGGCGATCGGTGGTGTGATAGATGGACTTCCAGCTGGGCTAAAGATAGATACAGACTTCATCCAAAGTGAGCTTGATAAGCGTCGTCCTGGACAAAGCAATTTTACAACCGCAAGAGATGAAGCCGATAAGATAGAAATTTTTAGCGGCATCTTTGATGGCATGAGTACTGGAGCGCCGATAGGTTTTGCCATTTTTAACAACAATCAAAAGTCAAACGACTATGAAAATTTACGTGAAATTTTCCGTCCAGGCCATGCGGATTTTACATATTTCAAAAAATATGGTTTTAGAGATCACAGAGGCGGCGGACGCTCAAGCGCAAGAGAAACGGCCGTTAGAGTAGCTGGTGGAGCTTTTGCGCAGCTACTTTTAAATGAGTTTAATATAGAAATTTTAAGTGGAGTGCTTGGTATAGGCAAAATTTTTAGCGACAAAATAGACTTTAACTTTGCTAAAAATTCTCAAATTTACGCTCTTGGCAATGAAGAAGCGATGAAAGAAGTGATAAATAAAGCTAGAAGCGAGCACGATAGCGTAGGAGCTGTGGTTTTAAGCGTGGCTAAAGGCGTGCCAGCTGGTCTTGGTGAGCCACTTTATGATAAGCTTGATAGTGCTCTAGCAGCGGCTTTAATGGGCATAAATGGTGTAAAAGCCGTTGAGATAGGTGCTGGCGTAAATGTAAGCTCTATGATGGGCTCAGCAAACAACGACGAGATGGACGAACTTGGCTTTTTGAGCAACAACGCTGGTGGTATACTTGGCGGCATAAGTAGCGGCGCTGAGATCGTGTTAAAGAGCCATTTTAAGCCTACGCCTTCGATATTTAAAGAGCAAAAGACGCTAAATTTAGCTGGCGAAGTGGTAGATTTTGAGCTAAGAGGTAGGCATGATCCATGCATAGGTATACGAGGAAGCATCGTTGCAACCGCGATGATAAGGCTAGTTATCGCCGATATGTTACTGCTAAATGCTAGCACAAAGCTTGAAAATTTAAAGAAAATTTACGGCTAAATCTATAAAAATAAGTAAATTTAGTGGCCCAAAAAGCCACTAAATTTTTAGAATCTATAAGCAAACTGAAGTTTTGCGCTGCTTTGATCTTTTTTACCAAAAGATTGTGCTATGTCAAAATTTATGAGTGTTGCATAAGTTGGTGTATATCTTAGACCAACCTCAACCTATGAGCTTGTGCCTTTTTGAGTTAGGCTTATCTCCTCGTCTTCTTGGATCACTGCTATTTTTGATTTTGTATTAAATTTATACTCAGCGCTAATTTTTCCATAAGGATTAAATTTACCAGCATCATAGGCTATCTTTGAGTAAATTTTGGCTCCACTTGATGTAACGCTGCTAAATTTTAATGTGCTTTGTCCGATATCTGCCTCATCGCTACCGACATAAGAGAGTGTGTAGTTTAGCCCACTATCAAGCATAAAACTATCAAATTTTATCTTTTTGCCTACGCCAAAGCTAGCATTGTAATATGGCATTGAGATTTTATAATCAACATTTTTCGCATCAACCTTAGTTTGACTCCTACCAGCTTTTGCCATGAGATCGATATAAAAATCACGTGGTAAATTTAGCCTTGAAAAAATACCAAATCCATAATTTCTAACTCTACCATCTATTTTGGCATCTTCATCGCTGTTATCAAATGTTGGTATAGCAAAAGCCCCAAGCATAGACTCGCCATTTTTATTTTTACTTTACTAAAATTTACATCACTTCTATCTATTAAACCAATATAAACACCTGATTGTCTACTTTTTTCAATAGTAGAGCCAATTATATTAACTTCTTTATGCATTGCATTTGCTCTGGCTCCACTAATAAAATTTATCCATTTTACTTATTTTGTTTCTAAAAAATTTTTATTAGAAATTTTAGCTTTAAGATCGATTTTTCAAAAACGAACTTTTACTAATTTTCATCTATAATCACTCCATGAAAAACGAAGCACAAAAATTTTATGCCGTCATTGATCTAAAGTCATTTTACGCCTCAGTTGAGTGCGTAGAGCGAGGACTTGATCCGTTTAAAGCCGATCTAGTCGTGGCTGACGATAGTCGTGGCAATGGAAGTGTTTGCCTAGCCGTTAGCCCGGCTCTTAGAGCTAAAGGTGTGAAAAATAGATGCAGACTTTTTGAGATACCAAAGGTTATAAAATTTATCATCGCACCGCCTAGAATGCAGTTTTACATCGACTATGCGGCTAAAATTTATGAGATATACCTAAAATATGTCTCAAAAGATGATATCTATGTCTATTCTATCGATGAGGCCTTTATTGATCTTACTTCTTATGTTAAATTTTATAATACCGATGCAAAATCCATAGCCAAAAAGATAATGGATGAAATTTTAAAAACTACTGGCGTGACGGCCACCTGTGGCATGGGCACAAATTTATACCTTGCAAAAATCGCCCTTGATATCCTGGCTAAGCACAGTGATGATGGGATTTCATTTTTAGACGAGCAGCTTTATAAAGAACGTCTTTGGACGCATCAACCCTTGGATGACTTTTGGCGTATCGGTAAGCAAACTAGGCTAAAGCTGGAAAAACATGGAATTTTTTGTATGAAAGATATAGCAAATGCTCCGCGAAGCTTGCTTGAGAATTTTTTTGGAGTCGATGCCTATATAACGATAGATCACGCAAATGGCATAGAGCCAACAACAATAGCTGATATAAAAGCATATAAACCAAGTACAAAATCCTACTTTAGCTCTGAAATTTTACCAAGAGACTACGAACGTTGTGAGGCAGTGATCGTGCTAAAAGAGATGGCGGATAGACTAGCACTTAGGATGATCAACAAAGAAGTAATGGCGAGCGGAATAACGATAAATATAAAATTTGCCGACAAACTCGAGCCACTACAACGTGCAAGCGTTCGGTTTAAGACACCAACAAATGTCTCAAGCGTACTGATGAGCGCGGCTGAGGAGCTACTTTTAAACAAGATAAAAAATGTTGGGCTGATTAGGCAAATTAGCATCAGTGCAAACGACGTAGTAAAAGAAAGCCTAGCTCATCAAAGTCTTTTTGATGATGGCGCTAAAGAAAAGGCGATTTTAAAATCCCTAAATCTCATAAAAGAAAAATTTGGTAAAAACTCGGTTTTAAGAGCGATCGATCTACTACCAGAAGCCACTGGGCAAGATAGAAATAAAAAGATCGGAGGGCACAAAAGTGGCGAGTAAAGATAGAGCAAAAATTTTTAGCTCGTTTAATCCCCTATCAACCTTAGAGCGAGCCTTGCGACAAAAAGAGCGAGAAAAATGCGAAAAACTAGAGCTTGATGAGAGCAAGGTCGATGAAATTTTTAAAAAGATAAGCGAGCTAAGGCCAGCTGATGAAGTATATGTGAGCTATCATGACGGCTACACCTATACAAGTGCTAGCGGACTAATCTCTGACGTAAATTTCAAAAACAAAACTCTTATGGTTGTAAAAACTAGGATCAAATTTGAAGATATAAATGACCTAAAAATAATTTAGCCCCCGAACGAGGGCTAAATTTATATAAATTCTACAAAGATTGTAAAATTTTTGGTTTAGAAAAGGCAGTTATTGGTTTGATCTCGCCTTTATATTTTTCAAGATCCGCTAGTATCGTATGTCCGCAGTTGCTTTGAGCGATACTAGATGTGCCTTTGTCGCGTGTTAGGACATTGATGCAGCCATGCTTACAAAGGCTTCTTTCTCCAAGCACTTCAGGATCATACCATGCACCTTCACAAATAGCGATGACACGCTCTGGGATGATGTCAGTGACAAGCGCTCCTACTAAAATTTCACCCCTATCGTTAAAGACTCTCACTACATCACCAGTTGCGATGCCTTTTTTCTTAGCGTCGTTTGTATTTATTAACATCGGCTCTCTTGCGCTCACTTCAGCGTAGTTTCTAATTATTGAGTTATTTAGCTGAGAGTGCAAGCGGTATCTTGAGTGTGGGGTTGTGATGCTAAATGGATATTTCTTAGCTTTTTCACTACCAAGCCACTCAAACGGCTCGATCCAAGCAAAGTGTGGAGCAAAGTCTTTGTAGCCAAATTTAGCAATAGTTGGAGAGTAAATTTCTATCTTGCCTGATGGCGTACCAAGGCGATTTTTGTGTGGATTTTCTCTAAATGCACTAAGTCTTGTGTAGTATTTTGTCTCTTCATTGTCTTTGTCAAATTTGACATATCCCTCTTTCCAAAACTCATCAAAGTTTGGCATTTTAAGATCTAGTGCCTTGGCTTGCTCCACCGCGTCTGCGTAAAATTCTTTTGCCCAGCCAAGCTCATCTTTACCCTCAGTAAAGACCTCTTCTCTACCCCAGCGTTTGCAAATTTGTGAGCATATCCAGTAGTCGCTTCTACTTTCGCCCATTGGCTCAACTACTGGTTTGTATGCCACGATGTATTCGCTTGATGGGACACTTTGGTTGATGTCATTTCTCTCTACCTCAAGTGCCACTGGTAAGACAATGTCGCTTAGTTTAGCTGTGCTTGTCCAGTATGGCTCAGCGGTTATTACGGTGTCAAATTTACGCCACGCTTTTACGGCATTATTTACGTCCTGATGCCTTGTAAACATCGATCCAGACGCCATGTAAGCCACTCTCATGTGCGGTAGCTTAATCTTTGAGCCATCATAATCTATCTCTTTGCCAGGATTTTGCAAAGCTTCGATTGATCTTGAAGATGGGATGGTTACGTTTTTAAATTTCTTCCACGGAGCACCATCTACATTTTCATATTTCTCGCTTATCCTAGTACTGATACCTTTTAGAGCAGGTGCTATCTTGTCGGTGCTGCCGTTTCCGTAGTAGAGGTTAAACTCAAATCCAAGACCCTCTTTACCGATGTGGCCAAGCATCGCACCAAGTGTTACTATGCCCCAAAATCCCATCTCACCGTGATCTTGTCTTTGAAGAGATCTACCAGCGATAATAGTGCTTGGCTCTTTTGCAAGTACGGTAGCAAATTTTGCAATCTCTTCGGCTTTTACACCACAAATTTTACTAGCCCAGTTTACGTCTTTTACCACTTTGTCGGTCGTACCAAGCAAATAATCTTTAAATTTATTAAAACCAACTGTGTATTTTTTTATAAATTCCTCATCATAGAGTTTGTTTTCATAAAGATAGTGACACATGCCAAGCATCATTGCTACGTCGGTATTTGGACGGACGATGATAGTTTCAGAGTCAAGGTATCTTGTGGTGTCATTTTTGAAGACGCAAACACTATAAGTTTTAATGCCTGCCTCTTTTATCTTTTTAATACCAAGATAACCGTCATGTGTTGGTGGCTGCCATGAAATTTGACCAGTTACAAGCGGGTCAGTACCCCAAAATACGATGTTCTTAGCATTTTTAACCATAGCTTCCCATTTTGTAGGAGCGTCATAAACTGCACTATTTCCAAGGACGTGAGGCATGATGACAAGCCCAGCTCCAGTTGAGTAGTCGCCGCTCTCTTCGACGTATCCGCCAAGCACTTTTAGCATCCTGTGACCAACGGTTCTGCCCCAGCTGATCTTACCGCTGCCGCCCCACCAGTAGCACTCACCGTAGATGCTCTCAGGGCCATATTTGTCAAAATTTTCTTTTAAGGCTTTTGCAGCAAGGTCAAGTGCTGTATCCCAGCTAACACGTACAAATTCTTCCTTGCCACGAAGCTCACTTTTTGCTGCGCCTTTTGCCTTTAAGTAGCTTTTTCTTACGTACGGATAAAGTACGCGACTTTCATTTTGGATGAGATCTGGCAAGCTATTATTCATTGTATTTGGGAATTTATCGCCTTCAAATGGATCAACAGAGACGATTTGATTTGAGTTGGTATTTGCCCAAAATAGACCAAATCTATTTGCTCCAAAAGTTTTCTTTTGGTCAAAAATGGTTTTTGTCACACCTTCAATCTTGTTCGCTTGTGCCGCAGTGGCTGCAAGTGCAGAAAATTTTATAAAATCTCGTCTTTTCATATTTTCTCCCTTATGAAAATTTATTTTACTTTTTTGGCATTGTGTTGTAAGTATTTGAGCACTAAATTTAGGTCAGTTTCGTCTAGTGCTACAAATTTTGCATCGACCATTCCAGCTAAATTTGCTGGCCACTGAGCCGCTGTAAAGCTATTTGGCTCATGAAGTCTATGACAAGCAGAGCAGGTCTCTTCGTAAATTTGTTGTGCTTTTACGTAAAGCTTTTTTGTATCGTCACCAAGTACGTCATTTGGCACTTCGTAAACACCCTCTGCTTGGTACCAAACCTCGCCGTAGTCATCTTCAAGATCTTTTACTTTTTTGAAATTTGCCTCACTCTCGTCATTAAAAGCTACAAAGATTTCTGGATCTTCTATACTTCTTTGAAGTTGGGCTAAGTAATTTGCCGAAACTACGCCACTAACCTTGATCTTGCTCGTTTTATCGCCTTTTTCGACGACTTCAACTGGTGTTAAAACCTCGATCTTTCCGATCATCTTGCCATCTAGCGTTATATTGGCATCTTTTGCGATCACATCGGCGCTAAAAGCAAGACTACATGCTAAGACAGGGGCTAAAAATAGCATTTTCATGTTGCAATCCTTAAAAATAAAATTTAAAAAAATCTTATAACCTAATGGCTTAAAATTACATTGTTATATTTAGTTTTATTTAAGAAAGTTAATATTTACTTTTATTAGAAATAAGATTTAGCAGAAAATTTATCAATTGGTTTTGTCGATTGTTTTTGATAGCTAAAAATATAAGCAAACACAAGCTCTATAAAAATTTTACTTTTGAGTCTAGTGAAGTAAAAACTTTACTTTACTTCACTACTTACCACAAAAAATGTGGTAAGACTTTGATAAACTTAAAAATACAAACTAGTAAACTTCTTACAGTATTCAAAAACATACTAAAAGTTACTACTCTACATTGCTGGCCATGCTAAGACTTTCTAGAGTTTTAACATTTTAAAATTTTTGTCAAAACGCCTTATTGTCAATTTAACAGCTTTGCTTATCGCCTAGCTCGCAAGCCTTTTTTCGCATTTGTTTTGCCTTTTTCGCGTCTTTTTTTACTTGCTCGTATCTGTTTTCGTTGAAATTTCCCTCATACAGCCACGCCGCCCTCTCGCAGCCGCCTACGTAGCCTAGCTTACACGAGCGCTCGTAATACTCCATCATCTCGCCTATATCGCCTCCCGTTCGCTCTATCATCCAGCCCACGTTGTAGCATCCGGGAGCGTATTTTTTGTTGCATAGGGTATTGTTTATCGCAAACGACTGCACCTCGTCGCCCAGCTCTTCTTGCATGAAATTAGCTAGCGCCAAGCAACCGGGCAAATACTCATAAAGGACGCAGCTAGCCTTGTAATACGCGCTAATCTTAGTCTCGCGCTCGCTCTTATCCGCGGCTTTTACTAGGTTATTTTTATAAAGTTCGCCCAGATAAAAGCAGCCCTCGCCGTCTCCTTTGGCGCAGGCTAGGCTAAATAGCCCCTCCGCCGCGCCGTAGTCTTGCTTTAAGTTAGCCGCTATCATACCCGCTTGTACGCACTCTTTGGTGGCGTTTAGGTCTGGATTTTTGCATTTTTTGACCTTTTTTAGCGTATCTGCGGCTAGCAATGGCGAAAGGCCGGGCTCGTTAGAAAATAAATTTATCGCCGCAAATAGTGCGATGATGAAGAATTTCATTCGTATCCTTTTTAAAAAATTACCTAATCCCTCGCTTTAGCGATGCAAGCGGCGACGGCCTGCATCAAAGCGCCGCGAAATCCGCCTTTTTCAAGCGCGGTAAGTCCTTCGATCGTGGTTCCCGCCGGCGAGCAGACCTCGTCTTTTAGCGCGGCCGGGTGCTTGCCGCTTTGGATCAGACGCGCCGTCCCTTCCACGGATGCGCAGACGGCGTCGTAGCAAAGCCGCCTAGGTAGTCCGCCCCGCACGCCGGCATCCGCCGCAGCCTCGATAAAAGCGCACGCATACGCCAGCAAGCTTCCCGCGATGCCCGTAAATGCGGCAAACCTGGCCTCGTCTATCTCGTAAATTTTGCCTATTTTTGCGATTATCTCGCGCACAGTCTCTTTCTTGGCCTCGCTAAATCCAGCGTCAAAGCAAAGAGCCGTGGCCGACGCGCCAATGCAAGCTGCTATATTTGGCATCGCGCGAGCGATATAAACGCCCTCGCCTACGATTTGCCTAGCGCGTTTTATGTCAAAATTCGGCGCCAAAAGAAGCAAAATTTTGCCCGCAAGATCAGGCGCAATCAGGCGCAAGATAGCCTCGTAGCTAGCGGGCTTAGTAGCCAGCACGACCGCATCCGCTTCGCACGCTAGATCCGTTTCGCTCGCGGCTATTTTTATGCCAAATCTTTGCCGCAAGGCTTCGTTTTTACTTCTGGCGCAGGCTATGATTTCAAATTTTGCCTTTTTTTCGCATTTGCGCGGTCTCGGGGTTTTGTCCGTTTGCGCTAAATTTTCCGCCCTGTGTGCCTCGCTACCGCCGCTAGATTTCCGCTCGTCCTCGGCCGAGCTTCGCCCCGCGTCCGCTTCGTTAGATTGCGCGTGCCAAAGCGCCTCTATCATTGCGCCGCCCATATTTCCGCCGCCGATGAAGCCGATTTTTACGCTTTTCATTTCGCCGACTTTTTTAGAGTGCCGATTTTGACCGCCTTGCCCGCGACCGCGTCACGTACCGCCGCACTATCCGCCCAGATCGCGCCCGTGACCTGCCCCGGCGCCAAGGTATAAACGCCGCCCGTCTGCGCCTCGTCGCTAGCCTTAAATTCGTTGCCCACGACCAGCTCATAGACGTCCTTCGTGTCGTTTTCAAATTTGATCGCCGCTTTTAGCGTCGGCTCCATTTTCTGCTTCGCTGCGCCCGCGTACTGCTCGAGCATGTTTTTACTAAGCTTGCCGTAGACGTCGCCGTCTTGGCTTAGATATATCCGTACGGCACGCTTATCCGAGTTTTTGCCACCCTTTTCGCCCTTGCCGACGCTAACGCTCATCTCATAGGCGGTTTCTCCCGTCGGGAAGTCCTTAAATTTAGCGTCCGGGACAAAAACCCGCACATTATCCGTTACTGTTTTCGTAACGTGCGTCTGCGGCGTTATATCCGTTAGCACGATCGTGGATTTCACGTCCGAGCTTTTATCCGAAATAAGCATGGAGATCGGCACGCGAGTAAGCAGCGTCGTCTCGTAGCAGCCGCTAAAAATAAACGCGGCGGCGAGAGTGAAGATAAATTTTAGTTTTTTCATCGGTTTCCTTTAAATTTTCGCCGATTCTAGCATAAACTAAGCATTTTTGTATTGATTACATTAAAAGCAAAAATAGAAAAGTAAGTATGGTATTTTAAAGCATAAATAGTTTTAAGGTTGATAAATTTTAATCGTCTTAAACAAAGCCAACTTAAATAAATAATGCAAAAAAGTATGAGAAATTTATGTAAATTTTTTGCTGTTTTTAGAGTTTAATTATTAGCCCCTTTACAAAGGGGCTAGATGATAAATTTTGATTAGAGTTTTGCTTTTCTTTTGCGTTCTGTTGGATCTAAATAGCGCTTGCGAACGCGAATATTTATAGGCGTAACCTCGACTAGCTCGTCATCTTCTATCCACTCTAGCGCGCGCTCAAGGCTTAGCTTTCTAGGTGGCACAAGCTTGATCGCATCGTCGCTACCGCTAGCACGCACGTTTGTTAGGTTTTTGCCCTTGATAGGATTTACGTCAAGGTCGTTTGGACGGCTGTGCTCGCCGATGATCATACCCACATAGACTTTTGCTTGTGGATCAAGAAATAGCACGCCACGATCTTGTAAGTTAAATAGCGAATAAGCAAGCGTTACGCCGTTTTCCATAGAAACTAGCGCGCCGTTTGTTCTGTGCTCGACGGCGCCACTTAGTGGTCTAAACTCCAAAAAGCTGTGGTTCATAACGCCCTCGCCTTTTGTATCAGTCAAAAACTGGCTTCTAAAGCCGATAAGTCCGCGCGCTGGGATCTCAAACTCGATCCTTGTTTGGCCGTCGCCTGTTGGGTTCATAGAGACCATTTCAGCCTTTCTTTTGCCTAGTTTTTCTATGACTGTGCCTGTCGTATCATCAGGCGCATCGATCACTAAAAGCTCGTATGGCTCGCATTTTACGCCGTTTATCTCTTTTACAATAACCTCAGGTCTGCCAAGTAAAAACTCATAGCCCTCACGGCGCATATTTTCAGCCAAAATAGTAATCTGAAGCTCACCACGGCCACTTACTTTAAATTTACCCTCGCCGATGTTTTCGTATTTCATCGCGATATTTGTCTTCATCTCGTTTGCAAGGCGTTCATCGATCTTATTTGATGTGACGTGTTTGCCCTCAGTGCCTGCTAATGGGCCGTCATTTACAGAAAATACAACGCTAAGTGTCGGCTCTTCGATGTGGAGAGGATCAAGCGGATGAGGATTGTTTGGATCAACGACGCTATCGCCAACGTCAAGCGCATCAAAGCCAGCGATCGCTACGATGTCGCCAGTACCAGCTTCGTTAATATCGGTTCTTTCAAGACCCATAAAGCCAATTAACTTTGAAATTCTACCAGTTGTCTTTGTACCATCAGCCTTTGCGAGCATGACATTTTGATTTTTTGATATCTTACCGTTAAAAATTCTTGCAATACCGATCTTGCCGACGTAGTTATCATAATCAAGCGTGAAAACTTGAAGCTGAAGTGGGTTCTCGTCGCTGCCGCTTGGAGCTGGTACGTGAGCTAGGATAGTCTCAAAAAGTGGCTGCATATTTACATTTTCATCGCTTAGTTTTAGCTTTGCGTAGCCATTTTTAGCAGCGGCATAAACGACTGGAAATTCTAGCTGCTCATCATTTGCGTCAAGTGCGACAAAAAGGTCAAAAATTTCATTTATAACGCGGTCTGGATCGCCTGCTGGCTTATCGATCTTATTTACGACAACGATTGGGCGAAGTCCTAGTGAGAGTGCCTTTTTGACGACGAATTTAGTTTGCGGCATAACGCCCTCTTGCGCATCGACAAGTAGCAAAACGCCATCAACCATCTTAAGAACACGCTCTACCTCACCACCAAAGTCGGCGTGGCCTGGGGTGTCAATGATGTTGATCTTTGTATCTTTGTAGCGAATAGCAGTATTTTTAGAAAGAATCGTGATGCCACGCTCTCTTTCGATGTCGTTACTATCCATTACACGCTCGCCAAGGTTTTGATGCTCGTTAAATGTTCCTGACTGTTTCAAAAGCTCATCAACCATTGTTGTTTTACCGTGGTCGACGTGTGCGATAACGGCTATATTTCGTATCTTTTCCAAATTTTTCTCCGTTTATTAGTTTGCTATTTTTCGTTTGTCAGTTTTAAAATAGGGGCAGATTATAGCCAAATTTTTATAAATTTTAAGCTGATATCAAGAAATTAATTTTTGGAATAGATTTTGCATGCTTGACATTAAGTTTAAAAATTTGAAAGGTTTAAATGCAAGCTTATACAGCGAAAAATAACGTAGATTTGCTGGCTCCTGCTGGAGGTAAAAAGCACTCTGTTTCTAAAAAATCTCAAAACAACGGCGAATTTTTGTCGATGGTTTTAGATGCAGCTGCGAGTAAGGCAAATAGCGGCCAAAAAATCACTGAAAAAGATGTTAAAGAGATAGTAAAAACGGTTACCACTCAAAAAGAGACACTGCAAAAAGTACAAAGCGAAAGCGTGGCAAAAATTTCAACTGCACTTGAAGAAAATTTGGACGAAAATACAAAAAATGAGCTCTATGAAAATGCAAATTTCATGCAGCTTTTACAAGTTTTAGAAATTCTAAATGGCAATGAAAAGGTAAGTAAATTTCCAAATTTCAGCGACAAAATAGCAAATTTCTTAAGTGTGCCCCAAAACGTCGAAGAGCTTAGCAACGTTAAAAGCGTTAGCGATCTTATCGACCTTGCTAAGAAATTTGACCTTGGCCTTGAAAATATAGAAATTTCAAATGAAGATGTGCCAAAACTAAACGAGATGTTTAAAAATTTAGGCAAGCAAGAATTTTTCACACCTATAAAAACTGAAGAGAAGCCTTTTTACCTAAAAGAGCTAAAAAATGAGGTCGAGCAAACCATTATCAAAAATAAACCAAAAGAGGTCGTAAAGCTTGATACTTTGTTAAAAGAGGTAGTGGCAAATCCAACTAATGAAGCTAAAAATTTAGTGAAAGAAGAGCCTAAAAAGCTAGATAGTGAAGTAAAGCTTGATGATGAGATAATGGATGTTGAGCCAGAGGAGCAGCCTAAAGTAAAGGTAAATTTACACGAGCAAAAGGCGCAAAAAGCTCCAACTCTTGAGTCGCTACTCTTCCCTGAAAGAGAACAGCAAAAAAATGAGAATTTAGAGAGCAAAGAGACATTTAGTAGTGATAATAAATCAGAGCTAAATCAAATGATAAAAGATATCGCTAGTAGCGCCAAACACCAGCTTCAAACAAAGGCTGAGATAAAAGAGACACTTAGTAACTTCTCTTCTACATTAAAAGAGCAGGTGCAAAATTACAAAGCTCCGATCACTCGTTTTAACATAACGCTTAATCCACTAAATTTAGGCGAGGTTGAGATCACTATGGTAAATCGTGGCAACAACTTGCATGTAAATTTTAACTCAACCACGGCTACGATGAATCTCTTTTTGCAAAATCAAGCCGAGTTTAAAAATAGCCTTGTAAATATGGGATTTACCGAGCTTGAGATGAATTTCTCAGATCAAAATCAAAGACAAGATAAAAAAGAACAAGCAAAGAATAAATATAGCTCAAATCAAAGCGATGAGAGCGAAAACGCTCAAGCGGAACAAAGCTTGCTTGAGCTAGTAATACCAAGATATATTTAGGAGAGATTATGGCTTCAGTTTCAGATATAACTACACAAACAACTCAACAAAAAAACGCCGAGAAAAAGGCAAAAGCAAAGCAAGATGCAGCAGCTGGCACAGGAACTAACCCAAATGCGCAGCTAGATAAAGATGCATTTATGAAGCTACTTTTAACAGAGCTTCAGTATCAAGATCCAACAAGCCCTATGGATACTGAAAAGATGCTTACGCAAACTAGCCAGCTAGCTTCACTAGAGATGCAACAAAATACAAACTCAGCTATGAAAGAGCTTGTAAATCAATTAAAATCAAATGCAAATGCCTACGCCATATCAGCTCTTGGCAAAATGGTCTCAACTGGTTCAAACTCAGTTTTACTAACAGATGAGCAAAAAACTGTAAATTTTGCACTTTATTTTAAATCAGATCTTGCAAATGGTAAGCTCGAAATTAAAAATGCAAATGGAGAGGTCGTTCGTTCAATTGATATAAAAGATCTAAAATCAGGAGTCCGCAGAATATCTTGGGATGGTAAAGATGATTCTGGAAAACAATTACCAAACGGCGCATATACAGTTTCTGTTAATTACACTGGAAAAGATGGTAATTCATACAAGACTCAAGTAGGTAGCTATCCGGTTGAGGCAGTAAAATTTGTAGACGGCAAAGCCATGATAAAAATCGCAGGCGAATATGTCCCAATGGATAAAATATCTGAATTTTACGAAGGATAAAAGCCATGATGAGAGGTTTTTACAACGGAATTAGTGGCATCAAAACACAAAGCTTTGGCATGGATGTTTGGGCAAATAATATCTCAAATATCAACAACGTAGGTTTTAAAGCTTCAATCCCTGAGTTTAAAAATTTAATCAATCAACATATGGCTTCTGCTGGAAGTGGTCCAACTAACAATCAAGTAGGTCTTGGAGCTACAAAACAAACGACAGCTTTAAAAATGGCAAATGGTAGTTTTCAAAATACCGATAATAACTTCGACCTAGCCATAGGCGGTAAAGGCTTTTTTGGTGTCGTTGATAAAAATGGTAAAAACTACTACACAAGAACAGGTAGCTTCGATATAGATGGGGCTGGAAATTTAGTAGATAATAAAGGCAACTTGCTTCTTGGTACATTAACAAGTTTTACTCCAGTCACCCCAAGTGCTAATGCTCTTAGAAAATATGGTCAAACAAAAGGTACCACGCAGGCATTTACTGCAAAAGAAGAGGATCTAAAACTAGGCGATACTGGCTCACAAAAAGGCATAAATTTACCTCATTTTTTATATATGCCAGCCAAGCAAACAAAAAATATAAATTTAAAAGGTAACCTAGACTCAAGCCTTATAACAGATAAGCGAACAACAGCCATTGATGCGGCAAATTTTAACTATACACTTGATAATACAAACAAAACTATCTCACTAAATGGACAAATCCCACTAAGTCAGACGAACTTTGGTACAAAAGCAGGTGACAGCGTGGTAGTAAAAGTAAAAGACGGTGATGGTAAATTTAGTGAGTTTTCGACTACACTAGAGAGCGATGGCAGCTGGCATATAAACAATAAAAGCCTAAAATTTATGGATTTTGCTAGCTTAGATGTAAAAGCCGAAGTTACATCACTAGTTGAAGTAGCTAATAAAGAAAAACTAAGCTCAGAGATATATAACAGTGATGGTACAAAGAGCTTAGTAACTATAAATTTTACAAAGCAAATCCCTCAAGGTGGCAATCAAACTACATGGAATGCCATAGCTACGATAACTGATGCTAATGGTGTTGTGCAAAATACAGCTATGGGAATACTTACTTTTGATGGTAGTGGCAGACTTGTTACAAATACATTAACAAGCGTTGGAAACGTGGCTTTAAATTTTCTTGGCGATGGAGATGCGAATGTCTATAATGGTATAACAAGCTCAGCCAATTCAAAAAAAGACTTTGTCATAAAAGCAGATGGCTATGCCGAGGGAAATCTCACAAAATATAGCGTCGATGACCGTGGTAATATCATGGCAAATTTTGACAATTCTCGTTCATTTATAGTTGCAAAAATAGCTCTATATCACTTCCAAAATGAGCAAGGCGTATCAAAAGTGGGCGATAATCTCTATGAAGCAACTCCAAATTCAGGTGAAGCATTTTTTTATAAAAATAAAGCTGGTGAGACCATTTATGGCTCACAAATTCTTGCAAATAAACTTGAAATGAGTAATGTCGATCTTGGTCAAGCGCTAAGTGAGGTTATAGTCACGCAAAAGGCTTATGAGGCTAGTGCAAAAAGTATCACAACAAGTGATGAGATGATCCAAACTGCTATTCAGATGAAGAAATAATTTTTATGCTAGTTGATGATTAAAAATTTAAAATGAATGATAATCTTAAGAATAGAGTTTAACTTCGTTTATTAAAAACTCATAAACTCTTTGCTGAACTAAAATTTCTTCCTCGCAGCCACTCATCAATCGACGAAGGTGAGAAAAATCTATCTTTTTGGCGTATCTTTTGTGATCTTTTAGATCTTTATCAATACTTAAAAGTAGTGCATCAAGTGTGATCCTATCGTTTCTTTTAACTCTTGCTACATACTCTTTAACAGTTTGGATCAAAAAGTCTTTTCTGGTTTGGTCATTTTCATAAATTTCATTTGTAATGTCATTTAAAACAAAAAAATCATCTTCGTCTGGGTCAAATTTAGCAGAGATCATAGCGGCAAAAATTTTGGCACGAAACTCTAAAGATTTGTGATGATAGATAAAAAAATCTCTAAAAGCTGATAAAAAACGAAGTTTAAACTTTCCAGACATTACTCTACTTTTTATGAAATTTTGGCTGATTATATACTTTTAAAGCTAAATTTTTAAAAATGTAACTATAAAACTAAATTTAAGTATAGTTTTTGTATGATTGCGAAGCTCCTTCTTAGACCTGTGCAATGCTTTTTATGAGCACCGCTTCAGGGTGGGAACACAGCAGAGCACTTGTATTAAGTGTGTGCCGCAGTTATCTGAGAGGGGGTCTTTCTAAACCAAAATGCTCATTAAAATCATCGCAAATTTCTAAAAAATCCACTCCATCGATCTTAGGTTTTTCGCTAAAAAATTTATACATATTATTAAAGCCGTCAGTTAGCTCTTTTGACTTGACGCCGTAGCTTATGGAAATTCCAGCTTCGATGTAGGCTGAGAGCTTGTCGCAGTATTTTAGCGCTTTGCCGTCGATCGGGTTAAATTTATCCTCATTTACGTTTTCCATAGTCCCTTCGTGGCAGATGATTTTACGCTCATAAGTTCTATTTTCAAACTCATCTTTTATAAATTTCTCACCATCTTTTCTGATGCCAAGGATGTAGCTAAACTCATCTTTGATCTTTTCGGGTACAAATGGCAAAATCCTCTCATCAATAAGCCTCATCTCATACTCGCTGATGATCTCATTTAGCCCCTTTACGCCGTATTTTACAGGGCTTATTATATCTCTTGTAAGACTCTCTGGCAGGTCGTGAAATAGTGCACAAAAGAAGTTATTTTCTAGGCGTTTTTTGCAAGCTTTTGCTTTGAGTGAATAAAAATAGCTAAGTATTGCAACTACTAGCATATGCCCTAAGACTGCAGTTTCAGGGATACGAGGCGTTTGTGCCCAGCGCTTTTGAAACCTTAGCCTGCCACTTAGATCAACAAGGCGGGCTAATTTTTGATTCATAGCGATCTTTCTAACGCCAATTAGCTCATAATAATCCTCCATCTCCTCTTCAACCTTAGCTTTAAGCTCATCGATGTCGCTTAAAAACTGGCTCGTTTGATAGACGATTGAAAATTCCCACCTCGTGGCAAGATAGCTGGCTGCTTTTAGAATGAGACGCTCTTTTTCATGCTTTTTATTACTTTTAAAATAACTTTTAAATCTCTCTAAAAACTCCCCATCTTCAATATCTGAAATAAGGCTATCAAGATTACTTAAAACCCAGCTATTTATCTGCTCTTTTTTTGTCTTTTGTATGTGATGAAAGACGTCTGGACGTATGTCTGTGACTACGACCCTACTTAAAAACTCAAAAATTCCAGCCTCAATGATATAGTTCATATCGGCGTCTTGTTCTTGTTTTGCTATGAAATAAGCGATGATAAATTTATGAGCCTGCTTATCAAGCTCGACTAAATTTGCCATCTTTGGATAGTCGTTCCAACGTGATATAGATGCTGCTTTAAAGATATGTTCTATAAGCTTAGCACTTATCATTATTTATCCTTTTTGACTACTTTTGGCTTCTTATCATCGGCGTAGCTTATTTTTCTAAAGCCCTCTTTGTTTGAGCTTCTTCTTGGTTTGTCATCTTTTTTAAATTTATCATCTTTGCTACCTCTGCTACCAGTGCCTCTACTGCTACCACGATCGCTTGTGCTACGTCTTTCGCGTGGAGCTCTGTCACTAAAGCTACTTCTCTCTCTAGTTCTTGGAGTAAATTCTTTCTCTTCAACTGGCTTTTTCACTACTAGATCAGAGCTGATCTCGATAACTGTATGGACATTTCCACGTGGGTTAAAGTCGCCAACTATCTTCATAAATTTTGGCTCTAGTTTTTTCTCTAAAACAGAGTAAATTTCATTTATACTATCTTCGTGGCTGATGTTGCGGTTCATAAAGCTATTTATATAAAGCTTTATCGCTTTTAGCTCTACAACTAGCTTGTTTGGGATATACTCAAGGTATATTGTCGCAAAGTCAGGATAACCAGAGCGAGGGCAAAGGCAGCAAAACTCAGGCAGAGTGATCTTTATGACATAGTCCCTTGTTTGCTTATTTTCCCAGACCTCAAGGTCACTCTCTACGTCAAATTCTTTCAAAATTTTCTCACCATACTTCATCTCTAGCTCTTCGCTCATTTTTTATCCTTTATTTTTTTGCTAATTAGATCAAATTTAAATTTGATCACCTTTTAAATATCTAAGTGTTTAACGTCTTTTGCGTGGTCTTGGATGTAGTTTCTTCTTGGCTCGACCTCATCGCCCATAAAGAGATTAAACGTGTCAGAAGCACTTATAGCGTCGTTTATATCGATCTTTAAAAGTCTTCTATTCTCAGGGTTCATAGTTGTCTCCCAAAGCTGCTCAGGATTCATCTCACCAAGACCTTTATAGCGCTGGATATATGCACCTTTTTTCGCATTTTTTTCTACTTCATCAAGCACGTCTATAACGTCACTATGCAAGTCTAGGCCACGCTCTTTTATCTTTTGGCTGATATAAAGTGCCTCTTCGTAAAGTGGATTTGTAAATAAATTTTCATTTACCACAAGCTCTTCTAGGCCGCTTTCAGTTTGCACATAAATTCTAACCTCATCTTCGCTAACGTAGTGGTTTAGGATGTTGTGACCCTCAGCTTTTAAGAAGTCTCTTAAAATTTCAAAAATTTCATTGTAGCTTTTTGAGACGATGTCTGGATTTTCTATCATATAGCGGATCGCTGAAAGGACGTTAAAGCGTTTTTCAAGCTCTTTTAAGACGCTTCTATAAGCTGCAACGATCTTTAAGAAATCAATTAGATCCGCACTTCCGATACCCTCTATATCAACTCCCTCGATGCCAGTTTCGATAAGAAATTCGTTTAGTGCCTTTTCATCTTTTAGATAAATTTCCTTCTTACCTTTTTTATAGCGGTAAAGTGGCGGCTGAGCTAGGTAAATGTGGCCGTTTTCTACAACTTTATTTAAAAATCTAAAGAAGAAAGTTAAAAGCAGCGTCTGGATATGGCTACCATCGACATCGGCGTCGGTCATGATGATGATCTTATGATATCTAAGCTTATCAGCGTCAAATTCATCTCCAATACCGCAGCCTAGCGCTGTTATCATATTTTTTATCTCATCAGATTTTAAAATTTTATCCAGTCTTGCCTTTTCAACGTTTAGAATTTTACCTTTAAGTGGCAATATCGCTTGAAAAACTCTATCACGTCCCTGCTTTGCAGAACCGCCCGCAGAGTCGCCCTCCACTAGATATAGCTCGCTAATTACTGGATCTTTGCTTTGACAATCAGCTAGTTTGCCAGGTAGTGTGCCTACGCTCATGCTCTCTTTTTTGCGAGTTAGATCCCTTGCTTTTTTAGCGGCTTCTCTACCACGAGCTGCCATTAGAGCTTTATCCATTATCGCTCTTGCTTCGATAGGATTTTCTTCAAAATACTTTGTAAGCACGTCAAAAACCATCTTTTGAACGATAGGTTTTACGTAGCTTGAGCCTAGTTTGCCCTTTGTTTGTCCCTCAAACTGCGGCTCTGGCACTTTTACACTAACAACTGCGATAAGTCCCTCGCGGATATCTTCACCAGTTATCTTTGTATCTTTTTCACGTGCAGCAGCATTTGCTTGAACGTAGTTTGTGATAACTCTTGTAAGACCCGCTCTAAAGCCAGCCTCGTGAGTACCGCCGTCTGGAGTTTTGATGTTATTTACAAAACTTAGTAAATTTTCACTATAAGTATCGTTATAAAGCAGCGCAAAATCAACCATAACGTCATCTTCGCCGCCGCTAAATGAGACAGCTTTGCTAACAGGATTTGCCTTGTTCATATCAGTTACAAAGCTCTCAAGTCCACCCTCAAAATGAAAACTCTCACTTCTGCCATTTCTTTGATCTTTGAAATTTATAGTTATCTTTGGATTTAGATAGGCTAGCTCACGAAATCTTTTTACTAAAATTTCATCATCAAATTCAGTCACTTCAAATATGCTATCATCTGGCCAAAACTCAACTTGCGTACCTGTTCGGTTTGTAGTTTTTATAACTTCAAGATCACTTTGTGGGATACCTTTTGCAAATTCTTGTCTATGAAGTTTACCATCACGTTTAATATTTACGACTAGTTTTTTAGAAAGAGCATTTACAACAGATACACCAACACCGTGAAGACCGCCAGAGACCTTATATGTATCCTTATCAAATTTACCACCAGCGTGAAGCACTGTCAAAACAACAGTCGCAGCTGAAATTTTTTCAGTCGGGTGCATATCTACTGGGATACCACGGCCATTATCACTAATGATCGCCGAGCCCTCGCGTGTAAGCTCAACGTCTATCGTATCGCAGTATCCTGCCATCGCTTCGTCGATAGAGTTATCAACGACTTCGTATATCATATGGTGAAGACCACTTATGTTAGTATCACCTATATACATGCCTGGGCGTTTTCTAACTGCCTCAAGTCCTTTTAGTACTTTAATATTTTCTGCGCCGTAATTATTTTCCATAACCTAGACCTTATATTATAAATTTATTGGCATTATCACTGTTGTTAGCTCCTTTGAACTTACAACAAATGCCAACGAGCTTTCATTAAAACCAAGCTCAAAATTTTCATCTTCGATACTAGTTAAGAAATCAAGCAAGTATCTATTTTTTATGCCTATAAAGAATTCATCTTCTAAGCCAGTTTGATAATCAATCATAGTTTTTGCTTCAGAGTTATCTTCTATAACACTTTCAAATGTTATATTGTCTTTTGAAAAAGTTATTTTCATTGTATCACTTAGCATTGAGATAGTTTTTATACCCTCTATCATTTTATCTCTACTTAGCTGAAGTCTTTTTCTTACCTCTTTTGGTATAACACGCTCATAGTCTGGAAATTTACCATTTATAAGTTTTGTGAAAAACTCAAAATTTTGGCTTTGAGCGATTAAGATATTCTCATCATAGTAAATTTCTATCTTGTCAAAAAATAGTTTTTGTATTTCATTGATAGCTTTTTTAGGGATTATAAGTGAAAATTCTTTTTCAGTTGGTGTTTGAAATTTAAATACACTAAGTCTTCTTGTGTCAGTGCCGACTATATTTATAAAGTCTTGTTTAATATCAAGGAATGCACCATTTAGTTCAAATTTTGGGTTATTACTATCAATACTTGGTAAAATTTTCTTTAAACTTCTTCCTAACATAACAGCATCAACATCAAATTTTGATTTACCCTCAATCGTTGGAAATTCTGGAAAATCTTCAAATTTATACATTGGAAGTTTGTATTTTGAGTTTTTTTGTTTTATATAAAGATAGTTATTTACAGTTTCCAACATCACTTCTTCGTCTTTTAGACTTTTTATAATGTCAAGTAGTTTTTTACCATTTGCAGTTGCATAACCTTGATCAACAATTTTTACATTACTTAACTTATATGCTAATCCTATCTCATGATCAGTTGCTTTTATATTTAAAACCCCATCTTTTGCTGAGATATAAATGTGAGAAGTTATAGCACTAAGATCTCTTTTTTCAAGATATGGGTTTGTATTTGTTACTATGCTTTCAAGCATATTTTTGTTTATTAAAACTTTCATTAAAAACTTCCTTCTATTTTTAAATTTAATTTTTTGTTTTAGTAGGTGATGTTAAAAAGTGAAAAGTGCTTTTCAACACCGAAATACAGCTATTTGAAATGTGAAAAATTATATTTTCTTTTTCACATTTATTCACAAATTTCATATTGTATTTTATCCTTTTGTCAAAATTTTGTTTTTTAATTCAGTAACTTTTAGACTAAAAATTTCATTAGTTTGTATTAGTTCATTTATCTTTTTAATATTATGGCTAACTGCACTGTGATCTTTCATACCAAAATAGTTTGCAATTTGTGGCATTGAGTTTGTTGTAAGCATCTTTGCAAGATATATGATGATTCGTCTTGCTTCTACAATATTTGTAACTCTTGATTTGCTTTTTATATCACTTTGTTTGATATTTAGCTCTTTACTAACTATTTCAACGATAGTATCAAAATTTATATTTTCACGTTTTTCTTTAATTAAATCTTTTAATATACTTTTTGCAAGATCAAGTGTAATCTCTTCTTTCATAAGAGTTTTAAATACGTTTAAATTTATGATAGCTCCTTCTATCTCACGGATATTATCTCCCATATTTGTAGCTATGTAGTTTATGACCTCTTTATTTAGATCGATTTTATCAAATTCGCATTTTTTGATGATGATAGCTATCTTTGTATCAAGTTCAGGCGGCGTAATATCAGCCATAAAAGCCTTATCAAATCTTGAAATCATCCTATCCTCAAAGCCTTTTAGTGTCTTTGGAGGTCGATCTGAAGTCATAACTATTTGACCATTTTTTGCTAAAAGTTCATTGTATGTGTTGAAAAATTCCTCTTGGATTTTATCAGTTTTACCAAGAAACTGCACATCGTCTATTAGTAAAACATCGCAGTTTCTATATTTTTCACGAAATTTTGGCATTGAGTGGTTATTTATATGACTGGTAAAATCTATCATAAATTGTTCGCTAGTTACGCAAATAACGGTTTTTCCTTTATTTAGGCAGTGATTTCCGACTGACTGGAGTAAGTGAGTCTTGCCAAGTCCCGTCGTGCCATAGATAAAAAGTGGATTATAAAGTACGCCAGGTTTTTCAGCGGCTGCTTTTGCGCTTAAAAATGCGTATTGATTTGAAGCACCACAGACAAAATTTTCAAATGTGTAGCTTGGATTTAAAATGCTACTTTGTGTTTTTATCTGCTTAACATTTATTTGATTTTGTTTTGATACCTTACTACTTTTAGTAGATGAAATTTCTATATTTGGTTTTATGCCTGTTCTAACTTCATATAGGTGAGCGATTTTATCAGCGTATCTTGTATTTATAAATTTAGCCATTAACTCATTTGGTGCAGTAAATACGATAATATGATCGTCTGAAGCCTTTTCGTTAAATTTTAATTGCTTGATATAACTTTGGTATTCTTCAGGTGAAATTTGTGTTGAAAGATTTTCTAAAATTTCGTCTGCTATCAAATTTTTATGCCTTAAATTTTGAGAATTTTTATAGTGATACTATCTTAATTTTAATAAAACCTTTGTTAAACTCCGACAAACTTTTTCACATCGTGAAAAAGTCGTGAAAAAGTATTGAAAAGATAGTGATGAAAATTTTAGGAATCGACCCAGGTACGAAGAATTGTGGTTATGCAATACTTGAAAAAAATAAATTTAAAACTACTCTTCTTGAAGCAGGACTCATAAAAATAAAACCAAACACACTTCAGTATCAGATTACCGAGCTTTGCGAGGGGCTTGATCTCATCTTTAAAAATCATAAATTTGACGAGGTCGCGATCGAAGATATATTTTTTGCCTACAACCCAAAAACGGTTTTAAAGCTCGCTCAGTTTCGAGGAGCACTTAGCCTTAAAATTTTACAGCTTCATGGTGATTTTGCCGAGTATACGCCACTTCAGGTGAAAAAAACTGTCACTGGCAAGGCCAAAGCTGATAAAGAGCAAGTAGCGTTTATGGTGAAGAAAATTTTAGGTATAAATAAAGAGATAAAACCGCTCGATATCACCGATGCGATCGCGATCGCGCTAACTCACGCAAATAATTTAAAAATAAGCTAAATTTTGATAGGAAAAAGATGGCAATAGTAAAAGCATTACTAATTGGTGAGGTGAAAAATTATGGCTCGCAAAGTGCTACTAATAAGCTAAATACACCATGGAGCTCAGCTATTTTTAAAGTAGTTCAAAATGGCGAAATTTTTGCAAATGAGCTTGGCTTTAAGGGTGATAGTGTCGCTGATACAAAACACCATGGTGGCCCTGAAAAGGCAGTTTTTGCAAATTCATTTGCAAATTACGCTGATTGGGAGAGTTTTTTAGGATTAAAAAATATGGCTTATGGAGCTATGGGGGAGAATTTATGTGTTGATGGGCTTGATGAGAGCTGCGTTTATGTGGGTGATATCCATAAGATTGGCTCGCTTGTGCTTCAAGTCTCGCAGCCTAGAAAACCATGCTTTAAGCTCTCAAAAAGATGGGGCAATGAAAATATGGCTACTCACATCTTTGAAACTGGCTTAACTGGCTGGTACTACCGCGTAATAACACCAGGATCTTGCAAAGTGGGCGACGTGATAGAAGTTATAGAAAAAGATCCAGTTCATATGAGCATTTTAGAAGTAAATAGACTTTTTTGCGCTCCAAGTAAAAATTTAAATTTACTAGAGAAATTTAATTCTCTTACCACTCTTCCAAAAAGTTGGTATGGTGACATGGAAAGACGTATTCAAGGTATTTATAGTACGGAATATATGAGAAATTTATAATAGTAAGTAAAAGTTTTGTTATTTTAATACTCACAAACATTCAGATATTACAAGGTTTATCTGAAATTTTGTATGAGCCTTTAAATTTTAAACATTTTTTACGCTAGAATTACCAAAAATTTAAAGGAGAAGATATGCCATTACTTGATAGTTTTTGTGTAGATCATGTAAAAATGCAAGCCCCAGGAGTAAGACTAGCAAAAAGTATGAAAACTCCAAAAGGCGATGATATCAGTGTTTTTGACTTGAGATTTTGCAAGCCAAATGAAGAAATTTTGCCAGAAAAAGGTACTCATACATTAGAACACCTCTTTGCTGGCTTTATGAGAAACCATCTAAATGGTAACGGCGTAGAGATCATCGACATCTCACCGATGGGCTGTAGAACTGGCTTTTATATGAGCGTGATCGGTACGCCTAGCGAAGAAGCCGTAAAAAAGGCATGGTTAGCCTCTATGAAAGATATTTTAGAAGTCAAAGACCAAGATAAAATCCCAGAGCTAAATAAATTTCAATGCGGTACTTACAAGATGCACTCACTTGATGAAGCACACGCCATAGCAAAGAAAATTCTTGATCTTGGCTTAGTCATCATAAATAACGATGAGATCAAGCTCGACGTTGATGCTATGGGACTAAAAAAGCACTGATTTGAAGCCAGTAAAACAAGAAAATCAAGCCTATCTAAAAGAGCAAATTTTAACCTATCTTGGTAACAAACGCTCTCTTTTAGGCTTTATAGATCTAGGCATAAAATACGCAAAAGACGAGCTTAAAAAAGAAAAACTTAGCTGCTGCGACCTCTTTAGCGGAAGTGGCGTGGTGGCTAGGTTTTTAAAGCAAAATAGCGAATTTCTAGTTGCAAATGACTTGGAACTTTACAGCTTTATCACAAACTCATGCTACCTGCAAAACGCCACAAATGATCTAAAAAATGAGATAAATTTTTGGCAAAAAAAGCTTAAGAAAGAGATAGAAAACAACCTAATACCTGGCTTTATTACAAGACTTTATTCGCCACAAGATGATAAAAATATTACCGAGGGCGAGAGAGTTTTTTATACTAGAAAAAATGCCATTTTTATTGATACTACAAGAAAACTTATAGACGAGTTAGTGCCAGCTGAAATGAGGAAATTTTTCATAGCTCCACTTCTTTATAATGCAAGCGTGCATGCAAATACAAGTGGAATTTTTAAAGGTTTTCATAAAAATAAAGAGGGCATTGGCCAGTTTGGTGGCAGGGGACAAAATGCCATATCAAGGATAACTTCCGATATAAATTTGACTAAGCCAATTTTTTCAAATTTTAGTGTGCCATTTGAGGTCTATCAAAAGGACGCAAATTTACTCGCAAAAGAGCTTGACGACCTTGATCTAGTCTATCTTGATCCGCCATATAACCAGCATCCATACGGCTCAAACTACTTCATGCTAAATCTCATCGCAAGCAACACTGAACCAAGTAAAATTTCAAAAGTTTCAGGCATCGCAAAAGACTGGAACAGATCAGTTTTTAATAAAAAATCGTCAGCAAGTGAGGCATTTTTCGAGTTGATAGCAAATTTAAAGGCAAAATTTGTACTCATTTCGTTTAACTCAGAGGGTTTTATCAACCAAGATGAATTTGATCAAAACCTAAATAAAATGGGCAAAGTTCAACTATTGCGCCAAAAGTATAACGCCTACCGTGGCAGCAGAAATTTAAAAGCTAGAAACATCCACGTAGACGAGCTTCTTTACGTTTTAAAAAAGTAAATTTAGCGCTCATTTCATCACTTCTAAATCACAAACCGCACTAACGTAAATGTTAGTTTTGCTCATCTTCTGGCAAGCATTTTTCAAAGATAAATTTATGCTCATCAGGCAAGGCATCATAGATGGCATTTGCTAAATTTCTTATCTCCCAAAGGGCTGATTTTGAGCTTCTTAAAGAGATGAAATTTTGCAAGCTTCTAGCATTTATGCTCCATGTAAGCTCGGTTTTGTAGCACTCTGGCAGGCAGTATTTTACGATGTCAAGGCTTTTTGTAGTTGAGGCTAAAATTTCACGTAAATTTTCAAGTGCTTTTATACTTGCGTTATCGACTAGTTCGTCATTTGTTAGTACGATAAATTTAGCCGCACGCTCAAATTGCCCTACTTCAAATTTTTCCTCTTTTTTTAGCTCTTTTAGTGTGTAGCGAGTTGATTTGACGCTTAGACTTGCCAAACGGTGACGAGCTAGCTCTTGAAGTAGCGCACGAGAGATACCTTGGATGTAGAAGTTATAGTATAGGTGCTCTAAGGTCGAGGCATGCTTAAATTTATTGCCTACTCTATCTATTAGCTCAACATCTTTTTCGCCGCCGTTATCGCCTTTGTCAAAGCTTTGCCAGCATGTGCGAATAGCGTGAGAGCAAATATTTAGTGGAGTGTGATTTAGTAGTGTTACTTGCATTTTTTCTCTTTTGTAAAATTTTTTAACATTTTACAAAAATAAGGCTGATTTTATTTGTAAATTTAAAGCGTAAATTTTAAAGGGAGACAAATGCTCCCTTTTGTAAAAGTCTTAGTTATTATTGTTTTAATTGAAGAAGCGTATTTAGCATCTCATCGCTTGTTGTGATCGTTTTTGAGTTTGCTTGGAAACCTCTTTGGATTACGATAAGATCTGTTAGCGCACGGCTTAGATCGACGTTACTAGCTTCAAGTTTTGAAGCCGCGATCGTTCCCTTATCGCCTGTGCCAGCTGCACCGATAACTGCTTCGCCTGAGTTTGCGGTTTGTGAAAAGACATTTCCGCCCTCGCTTTGAAGACCTTCGTTATTTGTAAAGGTAGCAAGTGCTACTTTAGCTAGGCCAAAGCTTTGACCATTTGAAAATGAGCCTATTATCGTTCCAGTCTCATCTATTTTTATGCCATTTAGAGTGCCGCCTGTGTAGCCATCTTGCGAGATTGACTCAGTTGATGAGTCTTTATCAAAGCTTGTTAAGCCATTAAAGTCAGTTCCAAGACCAAAATTTAAGCTAATGTTTTGACCACTTTGTGAGCCGTTGTTGGCTGAAAATGTTATCGTTGCTGGGTGAAAACTTGCAAGTGAGCCATTTGCGTTAAATCTAGCTGTTCCAGTTATAACGTTATCTGGACCTTCGCCTGTGTAGTTTATCTTAGCTGGCTCTGGTACTTGTATAACCATGCTCCACTCAGTTCCTCCATCTGTTGTAGTGCCCGTTTTTGTCCATTTGATACTAACTGTGTGTTTTGAGCCAAGTGAGTCAAAAATTTCTGCCGTTGAGCCGTGGCTTGACATCATCATCTTTCCACTTGCTCTTAAAGCTTGGCCCGGACTTAGTGCGCCATCAAGTGCTTTCATAATAGTTGTAAGTCTAACATTTTCATTTACAGCTGAATTATTTGTACCTTGAGCTGGCTTTGTAAGACCAGTTGTTGTCATATAAAGTGCATGATCTGCTACTTCATTTGATGGATTTTCTAGTTGAAATTGACCTAGTTTATTTACAGTGATCTTTGTACCATCATTTAAATCATCAGCAAGTTTTTTAAGTGCTGCGATACCAGCTGCGTGCTTGTCATCTGGAGTACCAGCTGCAGCGTTATAAGCATTATTATAAGCTGTTTGGCATGTTGTATCAGCTATAGCTGCTCCACCAGTACCCGGAGTTGTATTATGAGCTTCTGTTGCTTTTTTTATAGCATTAGGTACAGCTGAGTTTACTCTTATTTGACCGTCGCCATTATAGTCAACGTAACTTCTTGCATCTTTTTGCATAGCAGCACGAAGATCTTCTGTTGTAGTTACTTGCCTTTCTTTCGCATCATTGTATTCGTGAACTGCTGTTGTTTGCGAGCTCGTATAGACATATTGATAAGCTGTAATAATATCTCGATTTTTTAAACCGCCATTTGCCACTCCCATTGCTGTCGTTGCTGCTACTAATTCATCACCAGTATTGACAGTTAAGTGAATATTTTTTGTCTCTTTTGTAGTACCTGAATTATTTCTATTTATAAGTGTTAGTTTATTACCTTCTGAAATTTCAGCTCTAACACCAGTTTTATTGTACTGAGCATTGATAGCAGCAGCAACATCACTTATGTTTGTTACATCTCCGGTTATATTTACACCATTTAATGTTATATTTAATTTTTTTGCAGTTCCATTAGTAAGTGAACCAACATTATTTGGTGATCCACTACCTATAGTAAATTTTTCAGTTTTAGCATTTGCATAGCTCACCCAGATACCTTGTCCATCTCTTAAAGCAAGACCATTTCCAAGCTCATCAAATGTAACACCTAGATCTACACCACGCTCTGTTAAGCTTTGTTCTTTTCTTGAGTTTGTATAAAACTGATCATTATTTACATCATTTTCGTTATGGACTTCGTTTGGATCTAAAATTCCGTCATTGTTATAGTCACGTCCGCCAGCAACAGAGTCTAGTGAATAAATAGGCGTGCTTCTTTGTCCTATGGTATTGCCTGAGTCAAGGTTACCTTTTATCTTTACTTCTGTTGTCGCTCTTGCTGGAGTGGTAAGACCCTCTTTGATCACAATATTTTTTATCGGTCCAGTTGAGTCGATAGTGCCAGTCTCTTCATCTCTTGTCCAGCCTTGAACGATATAACCACTATTGTTTACAAAATTTCCAGCTTTATCACGGACAAAGTCACCATTTCTTGTATAGTATCTTGTTGTTCCACCATCTGGAGATACGACAAAGAAACCATTTCCTTGAAGTGCAAGGTCTGTTTGCTTATCAGTAGATGTTAGTGTGCCTTGTGAGAAAATTCTTGTAGTTGAGTTTATAGTCGTTCCTAGACCTATTTGCATAGCATTTTGACCGCCTAGCTGACCTTGTGGAGCAGTAGCGACTCTTGGAGTTTGGCTTAGTATATCAGCAAAATTTGCACGGTTGTATTTATAACCATAAGTATTAACGTTTGCGATATTGTTGCCTTCTACGTCCATGGCTATCTGGTGGGCTTGTAGGCCTGAAACACCAGACCAAAGTGATCTCATCATTGACTTATCCTTTTTGCATTTTAAATTTTTATATTTTTCAAAAGCAAAAGATGTTCCAAAAATTTATATTGATAAAAAGTAGAAAAAATAAAAAGAAATTTGGCGTAATTAACGCCAAATTTTATCCAAGTATCATAGCTCCAACGATGCCACCGATGATAAGTGGTATATTGAAAAATACAAATGTAGGTACACAAGTATCATATATGTGGTTGTGTTCACCATCAGCATTTAGACCGCTTGTTGGCCCAAGTGTGCTATCGCTTGCAGGACTTCCAGCATCTCCTAGAGCTGCAGCTATACCAACTAACAAGATGATGGCTGGTACGCCAAAACCAAGGCTAACGCATAGTGGCACATAAATAGAAGCTAAAATAGGTATCGTACCAAAGCTAGTGCCTATACCCATCGTTACAAGAAGTCCGATAAGAAGCATCAAAAATGCTCCACCTATCTTGCCGCCAGATACCAAGCTAGCGTATTTTACTAGCTCATCAATACCGCCACTCTCTCTTAAGATAGTGCCATAACCTGCAGCAACTAGCATGATAAATGCGATAAATCCCATCATAGCAAGGCCATTGTCCATGATCTTATCTACTTTTTTGTATTCGATACCGCCAAAAACGACCATAACCAAAAGTCCAAGTAGTGCGCCAAGAGGTAGCAGCTCAGTATAAATTTGCACACCAAAAGCCACAACTGCACCAGCTAAAACCGCCCACTCTTTTTTAGTCATCTCAAGGCTTTTTGCGCGCTCGATCTCATCAAGCTCTTCTTTTTCAAATTTTGAAGTTTTATAAACTCTTTTTTTACCATAAAAAAGTATGGCAAGGATAAGTCCAATAAGCATCGAAGCACCGCCTATCCACATAACAGAAGAGATATCAGAAATAGATGTGGTTATGCCGTTATTTGCTAACTCTTTTTTTAGGATATTGTGAAAAAGTAGACCAAAGCCAACGCTAAGGCTTACATAAGGTGCTTGAAGACCAAATGTCAAAGCACAAGCCACGGCACGTCTATCTATCCCCATTTTGTTCATAATAGCAAGAAGTGGTGGAATCAAAATAGGTATAAAAGCTATGTGAACTGGGATTAAATTTTGAGATAAGCACGCTATAAATGCGATGGTTAGTGTAAAAATCACTTTATTTGAGCTAAGGAATTTACTCAAAGCATTTATCAAGATAGCAGTTAAATTTGTATTTGCGATGGCGGCTGCTAAAGCACCAAGCAAAATATAACTAAGCGATGTTTCAAGATTGCCTTGCATACCGCTTATGAGGCTTTGTGTAGTCTCTTTTAGGGCTGTAAAGAGGCTATCTATCCCACCTGCAATGCCACTTTCAAATCCACTAAATCCATGCTTATACATTACTCCCGCAACAAGAGCAGAGATAAGGATAGAAAGCAAAATGTTAAAACGCAATAGACAAAGTATCGTCATTACCAAAATGCTAAAAACAACAGGGTTAAATATAAGCATGAGCGTCCTTTTTGTGAGTGTTGAGAGATTATACAAATGTGTGGCTTATTAAATTTTAAAAAGAGTGGCTTAAGTGGGCTTGTGTTAAGATTTTGAGTAAATTTTAAAAGGAAAAAACGATGGATTTAGAGAAAATTTATAAAGAGGCTGGAGCATATTTAGAGGGGCATTTTTTACTAAGCAGCGGCAATCACTCGCAGTTTTATCTCCAAAGCGCAAAGGTGCTTGAAGACCCAGCTTTGGCTGGAAAGCTAGCTTATGAGCTTGCCCGTGTGATAGAGAAATTTGGCATTAAATTTGATAGCGTTTGCTCACCTGCACTTGGAGGAATTTTAGCTGGCTATGAGCTAGCTCGCGCAGCAAAGAAGCGTTTTATATTTACAGAGCGAGTTGATAGAGTGATGAGCTTAAGGCGTGGATTTGAAGTGAAAAAAGGCGAGAAATTTATCGTTTGTGAGGACATTATCACGACTGGCGGATCAGCACTTGAAGCAGCGCACGTGATAGAGAGCCTTGGTGGTGAGGTAGTTGGCTTTGCAGCGCTTGCAAACCGTGGCTTTTGTAAGGTTGTAAATTTAGACAATGAAGCTAAGCCAAATGCAAAACTGCCAAGCGATAAGCCATTTTTTGCTTTAGGAAATTTTGAGTTTGAAATTTATGAGCCTGAGCATTGCCCACTTTGTAAAAATGGAAGCAAAGCAATCAAACCTGGAAGCAGAGGCAACTAAAATTTATACTATAAATATAGCTATCTTTCTTTTTTAAAATTGATCGATAGCTAAAATTTTTAGAAAAATCCAAAAATAGTATTCATAGAAAATTTTAATCAAGGCTTCAAATCATTTCAACAAAAATTTATAGTTTAATTTTTAAAAGTAATCTGTTTTTTATATTGGTATGAATTATTTTTTAGATAATCTTATTTTTTAAGCTACCAAGTGATAATATCTGCTCAAAAAGCGAGATGAAGCTATGCAAGAATATGATATTTTAGACGTTTTATCAAATAAAAAGGTCCTTTGCCTTGAAGATGAAGAGGCGATTTTAAAAAATATTTGTGCGTCTTTGGAACTATTTTTTGCCGAGGTAAATGGCGTAACAGATGGCTATGATGCACTTGAGCTAGCGATGAGCGATACTTATGATGCTTTGGTGCTTGATATAAGCGTGCCAAACATCGATGGCCTAGAGATCGCTAAAAAAGTAAGAACTATAAATCAAAAAATTCCTATCGTGATCTTATCAAGCCACGTCGAGCAAGAGTATTTGTGGAGAGCAGTTGAGCTAAAGATCACAAGGTATCTTGCAAAGCCATATGATAAAAAGTCATTTATAAAAGCCCTAGAAGACGTTGCTTTAGAGCTTGTTGGACGTAAGCCGACTCTTAGACTAAATGATGAATTAGAATACGATTTTGGTAAAAAAGTACTTTATATAAATGGTGAAATTTCTCATCTAAGTAAGAGCGAAAGCAGGCTTTTGGAGTATTTTTTAAACAACAAAAATCAAACTATAACTTATGAACAAATTTTTGATTATATTTGGGAGTATGAGCAGCCAAGCAAAGAGGCGATAAAGACGATCGTAAAAGAGCTTAGAAGGAAGCTTGGCAAAGATGTGATTAAAAATTTATACGGCGTAGGTTACCTTTGTGAAATATAAATTTCAGCTAATCGTTAGTGTTTTTATCTTTGTTTATCTCTTAATATCCGCACTTGTTTTAAATTTTTATAATAATCTTGCAATGAAAGATGCCAAAAAAGAGGCATATTATGTGCTTGAGAGTATAAATTCTGTAAGAGAGTACATTGCAGGCGTTCAGCGTCCATTGATAGAGCAGCTAAAGCGTGATGGCATTATAAAAGAGGATTTTTTTGATGAGAGACTGCTCTCATCTTCATATATAAGCCGTGAAATTTATAATATCCAAAAGAAAAAATACAATCTTGACTTTGACTACAAGCTAGTCGCTATGGCACCTTTAAATAAAGCTCATGAGCCAAATGAATTTGAAGCGCAGGTATTAAGAGGCTTCAAAGAGAATAAATTTAGTGAGTTTTCAAAGATTATAAAAGATGAAAACGGCTCACAATTTTTTGTAGGGCTTCCTATAAAAAGTCAAAATACATCTTGCCTAGCCTGTCACAATAGCGAAAGTGCTCCAAAACAGATGTTGGATCGTTATGAAATTTCAAATGGAAAAATTTCTGAAGCAAGTGAGATGATGGCAATGCTATCTTTTAAAATCCCACTACGTGCTATTTTTTCTTACCATTTAAAAGAGGTTGTAATCATAATGAGCGCGATAGCCTTTGTATTTGGGATATTTTTGCTACTTGTTTATAAGATGCATAGGCGTGGCGAAGAGAGCAAAAGACAGACCGAACAGCTAATGATACATCAAAGTCGCCTAGCCTCAATGGGCGAGATGATAGGCAATATCTCACATCAGTGGAAGCAGCCTTTAGCTCAAATCAGCTCAGCTTTAATAAATTTAGAACTCTATCAGGAGCGAAAAAAGCTTGATGAAGCAAAAATTTATGAGTTTATAGAAGAGACTAGCAAACAGATAAATTTTATGTCTGAAACGGTTGATGATTTTAAAAACTTTTTTAAGCCAAATACTTTAAAAAGGGAGTTTAGTGTAGAGGAAGTAGTAAATCAGACTATAAAAATTCTAAACGCCTCACTTAAGAAATATCAAATCGAAATAGAGATCGATATAAGAGAAAATTTTACGATTTTTGCAAATTTTAATGAAATAATCCAAATTTTAATAAATATTATAAATAACGCAAAAGATGCATTTAAACAAAGCTATGTAAAGCCAAGAGTAATAAAAATTTATACTTTTATAAAAGATAATCGTAAAAATTTATGCGTTCAAAATAATGCGGGAGCGATAAAGGCTTCGTTTTTAAAAGTTATCTTTGAGCCACACTTTAGCACAAAAGAGTCTGGCAGCGGGCTTGGTCTATATATGAGCCGGCTAATCGCTAGCAAAAATAACGCCCTAATCTTTGCTAGAAACGTAGATGAAAATAGTATTACATTTACAATTAGTTTCGAAAATTTATAATTTATTAAAATTCCCCCTTTTCTACCCTTTTTTGGTGTTAGTATTATCAGTATGAAATCATTTTGATTTTAGGATAAAAAATTTAAAGGAGGGCACATGAGAAATCTACAAAAAGCCTTAGCTGGTTTGCTCATGGGTGTTAGCATCTTCGCTTCACAAGCCTGTTGCGAAGAGCATAATATGCAGATGTCCGATAAAGCACGTGATGTTATCGCAAATCCTAAAGGCACACTGCAAAGTAGAGGTGTTATCTCCTTGCAAGACTACGTTGTAGAAGAGCAAGAGATGTATAACTGGTTATTTAAAAACCACCCTATTTTTACAAAATATGGTGGTAAAACCGTCGGTAAAATGGTCGTTCATGACCGTGGCTTAGAGTGGCTTGCCGAGGGACATGGCTTTGATATGTCAAAGCTTAGTAAAAGAGATGGCGGTAAGGGCTATAGCTCTATGATGTATAGAATTCCAGCCACTTCATCACTTCAGTTTCCTAACAAATTTGTAGGACCAGAAAAGTGCGGTGAGTGTCACCCAGCTCAGTATGAAGTTTGGAGCAGATCTCGCCACGCAACTACTATGCGTTTTCCTGGTGAGCACCCAGAGGTTAATAACAACCTAACTGAGCCAGTATTTGACAAAGATACGGCTTCTATCCTTCCAAAAGGTATCACTCCAGATGTTATCTACGCAACTGTTGGTCACTTAAGAACCAAAATGGGCTACGTTGATGCGTGGCTACTTCGTGGTACTTACTACGTTGAGGGCGGTTTGCTAAGAGATGGTACGGGTCAGATCGTAGCTGGTGGTAACCAATGGCAAAGAACATGGGCGTTAAATTTAGACGACGCTACTGTTAAAAAGATAAAAGAGCTTGTCCCAGAATTTCCTGGCACTCTTGAAGAGTATGGCGACAATGGCGGATATGTTAGAGGTCTAGCTTCATACGCCGCAAAACATAAAAAATCAATGTTTTTCCAAGCAAACTCATCATATTGTGAAGTTTGTCACCCAGTTAAATTCGACTTTAAATCAAAAGCAGAATTTTACGCAGCACTTGGTAATGCTAAAGAGCTTCAAAAACACACTATCTCAAAAGGCGTAAGCTGTGAGGAGTGTCACGGAGCTGGCGGTCACCTTGATGGGGCTACAAATTTTAGAACATCAAACTGCGAACGCTGCCACCAAAGGTTTAACTTTAGCCCAGATCTAGCTCGTGCTAATCCGCTTAATAACGGCAAGCTTGATCTTTCTTTAAGCTCTAAATTTAAATCAATGGGACCAGGATGTGGTTCTGAAGGTTCACAATCATACTTTACAGCTCACTATGACAAAGGTATGAGATGTGTTACTTGCCACGATCCACACGACAACACAGGTCCAGTTGTAGGTGATAAGAGCGTAACAGGTATGAACTATAACTCAGAGCAAGGCTATCTAAGCTCATTCTATACTAAGCCAAAAATTAGAAAAGAGTGTAAAGATTGCCACGAGACTCAAGCATATATCGCATCTAAAGCAGATACTCACAAAGACAACACTTGTGCATCTTGCCACATGCCATTTATGATGAGTTGTGAGAATTTCTATGCTGTTCAGTTCCAAGACAACGCTGGCTTTGATACTCAAAGAAGATCTCACATCTGGAAGATTATGGTTGATCCAAAAGAGAAATCTCTAGTACCAGGCGATGCTGCTAAAGGTCCAAGAGATGCTAAAGATTGGCACTTTGAGAGAGATAAAAATGGCCATAACTACGTTGACTTGATGTGGGCGTGCGCTAGAACATCTTGGGCTGATAAAGATATGAAAGATACCAAAGGCTGCCACAGCCCAGTATTATCTGAGCTAAAACCAACACTTCACTTCAAAAACCAAAAACAAGTTTATGATGAAGTTATGGGATGGCAAACTCCAGTTAAGAATGAATTCTCTGAAGTTAAGATTGGTATTGAAGGACTTTACTCACTACTTGAGACTAAAAAACTTGATGCAAGTGATAAAGTAAGAGTTTATGAGCTTATCCAAAATGCTCAAGAGATCATCGATATGGTTGAAAAAGATGGTTCGTGGGGTATGCACGGATTTAAATTTACTAAACAAAAACTCGATGCATCAAAAGAGTATATAAAAGAAGCTCAGAGAATTTTGAATAAAAATTTATAGCATTTAGGGGCTAGTTTTAGCCCCTTTAATCTTAAGGGTTTGATATGAAAAATAAGGTTTTAAAATTTACACTACTTCTTAGCTTAAGTACTTCTGGTTTGCTTGCAAATGTAGATTCAAATGAGTCTTATGCTATGGGAGCAACAAGTGGTGGATATGTTTTAAAAGGGTTACTTGAACAAAAACAAATAGGCATTAGCTACGATGCTGAGGCCGTTATCAAAGGTTTTAGTGATGCACTAAAAGGAGAGCTAAAACTAAGCGATGATGAGATAGCAAAGCTACTAAACAAAAGAGCTGAAAATTTAGACAAGATAGTAAAAGAAAAAGAAGCCGCCGCACTTAAAGAGAATTTAAAGCAAGGCAAGGCTTTTATGGATAAAAATGCAAAAAATAAAAATGTAAAAACGACAAAATCAAAATTGCAATATGAAATTTTAAAATCAAGCAAAAAGGGAGCGACTCCAAAACAAGAGAGTATCATCATAGCAAACTACAAAGCTAGCTTTATCGATGGTAAGGTCTTTGATGAGACAAAAGAGGCTCCAGCTCATCTTTCTATGCTAAATTTGATCCCAGGTCTTGAAGAGGGCTTAATGCTCATGAAAGAGGGCGATAAGTTTAAATTTGTTATCCCGCCAGAACTTGCGTATGGCGATAGCGGCATGGAGGGCATACCTGGAGGCAAGACTATCGTTTTTGAGATAGAACTTGTTAAGGTCTTAAAGCCAGGTGAGTTAGCCGAGGCTGCAAAGAAAATTCACGAAAAAGAACTAAATGAGGGCATTAAAAAGCCTCATTAAGATAAAAAATGGAGTTAAAAATGCAAAATCAAAAAAATAGAAGAGCCTTTTTAAAAAGCATGGTAGTTGTGGCTGCTGGTGCTGGTGCGGCAAGTAGTGGTTTTGCTTTTAAGAGTGAAGAAAGTGTAAAAAAACCACACTTTGGTATGATATTTGACCAAAATAAATGTGTTGGCTGTACAGACTGCGAGATAGCTTGCAGAAAGGTAAATTTAGTCCCAAAAGGACAGATGAGACTTTTTATAGAAGATAAGACTAATCCTAAAAATTTACTAGATAAAAGATTTGTAAGAGTGTCTTGTCAGCAGTGCGTCGATGCGCCTTGTGTAGCTGTTTGTCCGACTAAGGCTTGTCATAAAGACGAAAAAACTGGCATACAAACTACAAATATAGATGATTGTATCGCCTGTAAATACTGCATCGTAGCCTGTCCATATGACGTGAGATATATCGATAAGGTTACTCATTCAGCTCAAAGCTGTAACTTTTGCGTAGATACAAATTTAAAGGACGACAAAGAGCCAGCTTGCGTAGAAGCTTGTAGATATGAGGCGATCGTCTTTGGTGATCTTAACGATGAAGATTCACACATCAGCAAGCTACTAGCCGTAAAAGATAGCATAAGGCTAAGAGCAGAGCTTGGCACAAAACCAAGCCTTAGATATATTCCTAAAGTAAAAATGGGGGTGTAAGATGGATGGTGCATTAAATTTTACTGCAACATTTTCGCATGGAGTAGAGTGGGGCTGGCCGATCGCTGTTTATCTTTTGCTAGCTGGTATGAGTGGTGGAGCGCTAATCGCTGCCATACTTTTAAAACACTATAAAAAGCAAGAGAGCTTTAGCCCATTTTTTAAGGCTGCTTCACTTTTAGCATTTGTTAGCATCATGCTTGGTATGGTTTGTCTGATAGCTGATCTTGAAAAGCCACTTTTATTTTGGAAAATTTTGATTAATTATAATTTCACATCAGTTATGTCTATAGGTGTTGCTGGACTTTGTGTATTTATACCGCTTAGCTTTTTGATGTGCCTTTATGCATTTAATGATGAGATTTCAAATTTCTTAGCCAAAAGTTTAAAATCATTTAGCGCTCTTTTTGCACTAATAATGAAAATTTTAATACCGCTTTATCCATTTTTAAGTCGCATTTGTCTTATTTTTGCTGTAATAATTTGTGCTTACACTGGATTTTTGATCTCAGTTTTGATTAGATTTCCACTCTTAAACACAGCTGTGCTTCCAGCTTTATTTATAGCTTCAGGACTAAGTGCTGGCATAAGTGGAAGTAGTTTGGTTGCAGCAGCTTTATTTAAAGAAGATCCGCATTCAAGCGACCTTCACTCGCTTCATAGCATAGAATTTAGCGTTTTGGGAGCTGAAATTTTACTCATTTTAATGCTTTTTGTATCGCTTTTACTTGGTTCAAGTTATCAACAAAATGCAGCTGTTGCTTTTTATAGTGGCGTTTGGGCAAATTTCTTTTGGCTTGGTGTTGTGCTAGTTGGCTTTATTGTGCCTTTTGTTTTAAATTTTGCATTTGGCAAAAAAGTAGCTAGTCTAAAATTTAGCTTTTATATCAGTTCATTAGCGGCTGTTATCGGTGTTTTACTGCTTAGGGTGTTTATACTTTATGCGGGACAAACTTATAGCATTTAAAGTAGAGGCGAGCGATGAGAATTTTAAATATCTACCGCTTGTCTTTGATATTATTATTTATTCTTGCTTTTGGTGCAGGGCTTGCGACTTTTTTAGAAAATTTTTATGACACACAAACGGCCAGAGTGCTTGTTTACGAAGCGCTTTGGTACGAGTGTGTTATGTTTGCTTGCACTATTTGTTTAGCCATTAGTATCGTAAAAACCAAGATGTATAAAAAACCTGGCGCATTTTTGATACACCTTGCTTTTATTATTATTTTTATCGGAGCTGCGCTTACGAGACACTTTGGTGAGGAGGGCGTGCTACATCTAAGAGTTGGCGAGAGCGGCAACACTATGCAAAGCGTAAAGCCTTATTTGAGAGTGGAGATGCCAAATGAGAGCTTTAGCTTTCCACTAAGACTTAGCCTACTTGGCAACAATGACTTTTACTTCAAAAAAGATATAAACGGCAAAGAATTTGAGATAAAGATAGCTGGCTATAAAAAAGATGAGAAAAACGCTCCAGCTACGCTTAGTTTGGAGATAAGTTTTAACGGCGAAAAAAAGAGTGTTAAGCTAAAAGGCGGAGCTGGATATGAGCTAGAGCCTAGTGTGCTAAGTTTTGGTGGGCAAGAGGTGAAATTTTACTTTAGCTCAAAGGCTTTAAATTTACCATTTTCATTAAAGCTTGACGAGTTTATTTTAGAGCGATATGCAGGGCTAAATAGTCCATCATCTTATACAAGTAAAGTAAGTATCGCTGGTGGTAAGTACGACATCTCGCTAAATAATCCACTGACAATTGATGGCTATAAAATTTTTCAGTCTTCATACGATCCTGATGAGCTTGGAAGCGCTTTTGAGATCAGCCGTGATCCTGGTAAAATCCCAACTTATATCGGATATTTTTTGCTTTGCCTTGGCTTTTTGGCAAATTTATTTAGCAAAAAGAGCCGTTTTTTTAGGCTACTAAATTTCATAAAAGGTTCGCAAATCGTATTTTTGGCTATTTTGCTTTTAAATGCTACTCCAAATTTTGCTAATGAAAATAATAAAAATTTAGAGGCACATGCAAGCAAATTTGCCAAAATTTTGACTCAAGCTGATAGCAGAATCGCTCCAGCTAGCTCTTACTCAAGAGCTGTGATAAGTAAAATTTCAACCAAAACTACGCTATTTGGGCTTAGCAGCGAGGAGCTAATGCTCTCTTTTGCCATCTCGCCAAAAGAGTGGATGGATAAAAGGATAGTAAAGATCACAAGCGAGCGTGTGGGTGAGCTTTTGGGGGTTAATGAAAAATTTGCTAGTTTTAACGATGTCTTTAACGAAAATGGCGAGTATAAGCTGGCTAAATTTGTAGAAGTTGCAAATGAAAAATCCGCCTCAAAAAGAGATAAATTTGACAACGACGTTATCAAATTTGACGAGAGATTAAATGTCTTATATCTTGCACTAAAGGGAGAAATTTTAAAATTTATCCCAGCTAAAAATGGTGATAAACTAACGTGGCTAGGCGTAAATGAAGCCTTTGGCTCAAGTGAAATTTCAAGCGAGCTTAAAAGCGTTTTAGGCGCTTATATAGAAAATTTAAGCCTTTGCGTAAAAAGTGGCGAGTGTGCTGGAGCTGATAGGAGTTTGGAGAAAATTTCAAGCTATCAAAGAAGCACTCTAGGCTCTCTTGCGCCAAGCGAGGCAAAGGTGGAGCTTGAAGTGCTTTATAATCAAATGGAAATTTTTAAATTTCTTATATATTTTTACATGATTCTTGGGCTAGTTTTGCTTGCTCTTGGCTTTTATAGGCTATTTTCTGGAAAGAAATTTAGATTTGAGAGCGCATTAAGCCTTGCATTTTATTTTGGCTTTGTGGTGCATTTGCTAAATTTAGCTCTTCGTGCTTATATCTCAGGGCATGCACCTTGGAGTGATGCCTATGAGAGCTTAGTGTATATCTCGTTCGCAAGCGTACTAGCTGGAGTTTTATTTTTTAAACGTCAAAGCTTTGCTCTTGGAGCCGCTTCACTTTTTGCAAGTGTGAGCTTACTTGTCGCTCATCTAAATTTTATAAATCCACAAATAACAAATCTAGTCCCAGTTTTAAAGTCATTTTGGCTTAGTGTGCATGTAAGTGTCATCACGGCAAGCTATGGCTTTTTAGGCTTTAGCTTTGTGCTTGGACTTCTTGGGCTTCTTTTAATGGCTATAAAAAACAAAAAAAACGAGCAAAAGCTCAGCGAGCAGATAAGATACCTCGCCGCAACTAATGAGCTAAGCCTCATCATAGGACTTAGTTTGCTAACTATTGGAAATTTTCTTGGCGGCGTCTGGGCAAATGAGAGCTGGGGTAGATACTGGGGCTGGGACAGCAAAGAGAGCTGGTCGTACATTACGATAATTATTTATGCCATTGTGCTTCATTTAAGATTTATCCCAAGATTAAAAAATATTTTTACCTTTTTAGTAGCTAGCGTGCTCTCTTTTGGTTCAGTTATTTTTACCTATTTTGGTGTAAATTTCTATCTAAGCGGACTCCACTCATACGCAAATGGCGATGGATTTAGCGTTTCAAATTTGCTTTATTTGCTTTTAACGCTCTTGGCTTTGCTAATCGTCTTTGCTTATAGAGGTAAGGATATAAAAGAGATTTAGGAGATATGATGAAAAAGAGTTTAGTTTTATTGTTTGCTTGTTTGGGACTATTGAATGCTGGCTATATCAAAGAGGCTTTAAGCGCAAAAGATGATCACAACAAGCTAGCACAAATTTATGAAGATGCTTGCGATAAAGAGAAAAAGGCATCAGGCTGCTACAATCTAGCTGTGCTTTACAGCAGGGGTGATGGCAACGTCAAAAAGGACGAAGCAAAGGCAGCAATGCTTTATGAAAAAGCTTGTGATCAAAATTTCTCTATGGCTTGCAGTAATCTTGGCTACGTCTATGAAAAAGGCAAAGGCGTAGAGAAAGACCTAGCAAAAGCAGTTAAATTTTATGAAAAGGCTTGTAAGGATAATGAGGGTTGCACAGAGCTTGGCTTGCTTTATGCAAATGGCACCGGCGTGACAAAGGATCTTAAAAAGGCAAAAGAGCTTTACGAAAAGGCTTGCAAGGCAGGTGATGGCATTGGATGTAGCAACCTTGGCTATCTATACGCGCAGGGCGAAGGTGTAGAGAAAGACTATGCAAAAGCCAAAGCAAACTACGAAATGGCTTGTGCAAACGAAGCTGGCATAGGGTGTGATAATCTTGGCTTTTTATATGTTTATGCACAAGGCGTTGATCAAAACCTCACAAAAGCCACAAAACTTTATGAGCAAGCGTGTATATATGGATATGAAAAGGGCTGCAATAATTACGCTATCATGCTAGCTGAAGGTAAAGGCGTAAAAGAAGACGTGGAGAAAGCACGTGAAATTTTTACTAGAAGCTGCAAAAATGGCTTAAAAGAAGCGTGCGAGAATTTAGAAATTTTAGGAAAGCATTGATGCTTGATAAAGTTAGCCCAGTGGCATTTAAAGCTTATAAATATAAAAATAAAAAATACTAAAGGAGATAATTATGATTTTACGTTCTATCTTGAGTTCAGCACTACTGGCGAGCCTACTTTTTAGTGCTTCTACAAATGAACAAGCCGTCAAAATGAAACCGATGTTTCAAAGCGTGGATCCTAGCAAGGCTACACTAGTAGGAAGTGGCGAGGGCAAGGAGTATTGTGCTGTTTGTGGAATGAATTTGGTTAAATTTTATAAGACTAATCACGTCTACAATGGCAAGCAAGTAGCATCACTCCACTGCTTATACGAGCTAACAGAAGGAAAGATCCCAAGTGACGCACAAGTTGTAGATACTAAAAATCTAAATTTGATCGATGTCAATAAAGCTTTTTATGTCGTTGGCAGTAGTGTTAAAGGCACGATGACTAGAAATAGCAAATATGCCTTCTCAACTGAGGCTGACGCAAAAGAATTTCAAGCAGAAAATGGCGGTGAGATAATGAATTTTGCTAAAGCTTACGAGATCGCTGGACAAGACTTCGCAGGCGATAATAAAATGATCAAAGCTAAGCGTGAGGACGGCGTTTACGCACATGGTAAAGAATTTTATGAAGTAAACTGCGAAAAAACAGATCCAAAAAGCTTTAAAGCTATCTCCGAGCTAAAAGCTCATCTTAAACAAGTATGTGACTCAAAAGAGGCTAACAAAGCTCCAGAGTACGACAAGCACTTGCAAGCCGCTGCTCTTTATCTATGGGACGCTCCAGCAAATTTAGGTACTGGCAACCAAGCTTCAAAACCTAAACAAGAAATAAAAAAACCTGAGAGAATAGTCGTACCAAAGGGCGCAAGATGTGCGGTATGTGGCATGATTGTCAAAAATTCTCCATGGGCGACACTCATCAAAGCAGATGGCAAGGATTATTATTTTGATGGCGTAAAAGATATGGCGCAATTTTATTTTGCGGACGGTAAAATGAAAGATGCTTATGTGAGTGACTATTACACGCTAGAAAAGCTTGATGCAAAAGATGCATTTTATGTTCATGGCTCAAACGTTTACGGACCAATGGGCGATGAGTTTATTCCATTTAAAGATGAAGCAAAGGCAGAGAGCTTTTTAAAAGATCATGCCGGCAAAGGTGTCATAAGATTTGACGAGATAAAGAATTTTATCGGTAAATAGTGTGAAATTTCTAGTTTTTTTGGCGTTATTTTTTGGACTTTCTTATACGCTTTTAGCGGCACACTATCTTAGCTTTGATCATAAAGCAAAGCAAGATGAGCTAAGAGAAATTTCTAAGATAACAAGAGCAAATGCTGCTTTTAGTTTTAATCAAAAGGGGCAAAAAGGCTTTGTCTATGATAGGTAAAAATTTTATAAACTACGCCGTGGTTCTGCTTTTTAAAGATAGGAAGGATCACCTTTTTAGCTTTTGCCTCTTTGCACTCATTATTTTTGTGCTAAGCTCGGTACTTTTTATCTCTGGATCGATCCAACATGATCTTATAAATTTAGTAAAAGATAGATCAAGTATCGTAGTGAGTGCATTTCGTGCTGGCAAAAATGATCTCATGCACCCTGGTTATATCTACGATATCTCGAAGATTGATGGCGTGGCTGACGTTAGGGGCGTGGTTGATGGAGAGTACTACTTCGTGCAAAAGCGTGTTTGGTTTCATCTATATGAAGATGATAGCTTAAAAGAGGATGAGATGATCGTCGGAGAAGGTGTAAAGGCGGCGATGAATGAGCTTTACTACAATGAGAGCTTTAATTTTCTAACTGAAGAGCGCATGATACCAGTAAAGATATTAAAGACTATGCCGGTACAAAGTGGTTTAATCACAAATAACGCTATATTTTTGCATCCAAATACGCTAAGAGCTATCTTAAATTTAAAAGATGAAGAGTATACAAAGCTCTACGTTGAGGTGCCAAATACCGATGAGATCAGTGAAGTAGCTTTAAAGATAGAGAATTTATATCCAAATTCTTTCGCTCTTAGTATAGAAGATGAGGTGGCTAAGGTTAGGCACCTTTACTATTATAAGGGTGGAATTTTTATGAGCATTTACGTTAGTGTTATGCTTATATTCTTTGTCTTGCTTAAAAACCAAATTTCACTCGCCTATGGTAGCAAAAAGCGTGAAATAGCTATTTTAAGAAGCATTGGTTTTTGTATAAAAGACATTATATTTTTAAAATTTATACAAAATTTCATCGTTAGTGTTAGTGCTTTTTTACTCGGTGTTATGCTGGCTTATCTCTTTGTTTTTGTATTAGATGCTCCACTTTTAAAAGGGATATTTTTAGGTGATGAGCTTTTAAATTTTACAAATTTTACGCCTATTTTAGAGTTTGATAAGTTCTTTTTGATCTTTGTTTTTGGTGTGATACCATTTTTAGCGTTTGTACTCATACCTTCATGGAGAGTAGCAAGTAGTGACATAAATGAGGGGCTAAAATGATAAATATAAGAGGTGTTAGCCTAGTTTATAACCAAAACAAACAAAATGAGTTTTGTGCTTTAAAAAATATAAATTTAGATATTAATGACGGCGAGCTAGTGATACTAAAAGGCATTAGTGGAAGCGGTAAAAGTACCCTACTTTCTCTTATCGCCCTACTTCAAAAGCCAACTAGTGGAGAAATTTTGATAGATGGCACTAACATCGCAAAGCTACCTGATGCCTTTTGCTCCGAGTTTAGACACAAAAGGCTTGGACTTATCTTTCAAAATTTTAATCTCATCGAGGGGTTAAGTGTCTATGAAAATTTACTAGCTCCATTTGCTCTAACAAATTTCAAGGCAAATGTGCGAGATGAGATGATAAAAAAGGCTCTAAGCCTCGCAAATATCGCTCATAAAAAAGATGAGAACGTATCAAATTTAAGTGGTGGTGAGCGTCAAAGATGTGCGGTGGCTAGAGCTTTATCTATGGATGCTGATATCATCTTGGCTGATGAGCCAACGGCAAATTTAGATAGAGATAATGCACGTGCGTTTTTGGGTCTATTAGAGTCGTTTAAGAAGCTAAAAAAGAGTGTTATTGTAGCGACCCACGATAGCATTTTTGATGAGCTAAGTGCAACAGATAGGGTTGTTTCTTTACAAAACGGAGAGATAGTATGAGTGTCTTTTTATCAAACGCCGTTATTGCCTTTTTGTTAGCGGAGTTTGTACTGTTAGTTTTGATGAGTATTTCGCTCTTTTACGTCGTTAGGATCGTGAGGTCGTGGGACTATAATGCACTAACATCGCTTCAATACTCACTTGAAAAGCAAAACTATCTTGTAAATACGATCTTGCTTTTTTGCGTCTGCATAAAGATCGTTTTGTTTATATTTTTTGCACTTTGCCTAAATGAGCTCTCTGACATCGTACCTGGTGCTATGTGCTCGGCTGGAGTGATCGGCTCGAATAAATTTGGTGGTATATTGATGCTCACTAAAATTTTGCTGATCTTTGGGCTTGGCATTTGGCTGGTTATAAATAAGCTTGACTTGCAGGCTCTAAATTTCCCTTATCTAAAGAAAAAATACGCCATTTTTATCTGCCTTTTTGTCATGATATTAGTCGAACTTGGTATAGAAATTTCGTTTTTTTACAATATCCCACTAAAAGTGCCGGTCTTTTGCTGTTCTGTTACTTTTCAAGCTCCAAAGTTACCATTTGGCTATACAAATTTTGGCTTAGTGAGTGCATTTTATGTGCTCTTTTTTGTCATTTTGGTGCTAAATTTCTTAAAGCAAAGCATGGCAAGCTTTGTGGCAAATTTGCTATTTTTGGTGCTTAGCTACTACGCCATCACCTATTTTTTTGGCCTTTACGTTTACGAGCAACCAAACCATAAATGTCCATACTGTATGCTAAAAGGTGACTATTTTTATGTTGGCTACCTTATCTGGGGTAGTTTGTTTCTCGGTGTATTTTACGGCCTTATGCCATATCTTGTTGCGATAATCACAAAGACAAACTACTCACACAAGCTTAAATTTTCATCGATCTGGCTAGGTATTTGCGTGCTGATATGCTCGCTTTATGTCCTAAAATATTATTTGTTAAGAGGATTTTTATTTTGATAAAGCAAATTTTTTCTTTGTGTTTGTTGGCTCTAGTTCTAGCTGTGCTTGCCTATAATGCCGACATAAGTGATGATAAAATTTTAGTTTTAAATAATGGCAAATCAGAGCCGATCGAGCAACTTACGCCAAATAAATTTATATGTTATGAGAGTAGGACGCTTATCGCTGATAACAACGATACAGCCCAGGCAATCATGCCAAACGGCGACATCTACTTTTTTAACGACATCACAAATTCTTTCATCTGGTATATGGCGCAAAAGAGCAAAGATAAGATCAAGCTATATGTCTATTCAAGAGATACGAATCGCTACATCCTAGCGCAAAATGCGTGGTATTCAAGGGTTGATATCACGCCTATGGGATATGGCATAGGGGCGTACGAGTTTCACACGTATGGCATAAACGACAACTACTTTAAAGAGGTCTTGCTATACGCAGCACGCGGTGAAACGTTGCTAAATCCATACATAAACATCCTACTTTCAGAAAATAAGATATAAATTTGTAAAGATATTTTTTAGTCTTATTGCCTTAAATAATATTTTTATATAAACATATTATTTGTTAATTTGATATCAATTTTTATACTTTGTCTAGTTTTTTTTATCTTTTAATTGCTGAATTTGCTTTTCTAAACTTGCTATCTTTTTTTCTTTTGGTGTTAAAACATCCATTGCTAAAGCAATGGATAAAATTATAATAAATAGAACACCCAATAATGATATCATAAAAGTTAATTCATAGTATTTATCAAAAAACTTTTGTTTTTTCTGAGCCAATGAACTATCTGATGATATATATAAATCATTTTGTGAATATAAGATATCTGTGTCTATACAAGAAAGACCTGTAAATTTTATTTGAATTTTAGCTTTTTCTTTTTGTCTAAGTTCTGGAATTTGGATAAAGTTTGCTTTTGTTTTATTAAACTCAATATTTTTAATATCGCTATTTATTTCAATATTATTGAATGGGGTTTCATAGATATTTGGGATTTTAACTTGAATATTTTTTTCATTAAAATTTGAATTATTTTCTATGCTTAAATTAATTAGGGTTATACATTGCTTGTATTCATAGCTATTATGTTTTTCAATTGATTGATAATTGGCGGACTTTACTTGATATTCTAAGTTGCCCGCGCTATATTTAGAAATAGCTATCTGTGCAAGAAAAGTTGAAATAATAGTAGCTACAATGGTTACCGCAGTATTTAAAATATTTTTCAAATTTTATCCTTAGTATCTAACGTTATTAACCTTTAAAAAGTCTCTTAGGTCTTCGTATTCGCTATTTTCGAAGTAGCGCCATTTGCCAGGCTTTAGCATATCAAGGCTAACACGACCAAAGCTAACCCTTTTTAGATCCATTACTTCAAGGTCAAAGTAGCCAAAGAAACGGCGAAGCTCTCTGTTTTGACCTTCATTAATGATGACTTTTAGTTTTGTGTAACCGCCGCTTGAGCCAAAGACTTTATAGGCTAGAAATGGCTTAAATTCCATTGATTTTATAGTGGTTTTTGCGTGCGCGCCTTTGGTAGCGTCCTTGGCAAAAAAGCCATTTGTCATGGCCTCTATCACCTCTTTCGTTACTTCGCCTTTTACCTTTAGATAGTATTCTCTCTCTATGTCGCTATTCATTAGCGCTGTGGCGATAGCTGGGGCGTCAGTTAGTAAAAGTAGCCCTTCGCTTGCATAGTCTAGGCGCCCTACGCTAACAAATTTGGCAAATTTCTTGTCTAACGTGTCATAGATCGTTTTTCGTCCGCGATCATCTTTCTTACTAACTAGCTCGCCCTTTTGTTTGTGATAAACGATAACGGTAAATTCTTTTTTTAGCTTTATCAAACGGCCATTTATACGCACTTTATCATCTTCATCCACGCTTGTCGCAAGATCGCTAACCACGCGCCCTGCTATGCTAACCTTGCCAGCTTTTATCAGCTCATCTGCCTCACGGCGTGAGTAGTTTGTGTTGTGTGAGATAAATTTATTAAGTCTTGTTTTTTCCATTTTATAGTCCTAAATTTGCAAGGTCGTGGATATGTAAAACACCCACAGGTACGCCATTTTCTACGACGGCTAGAAGTTGAATTTTATACTTTTCTATCAAAGCTAACGCATCTACAGCTAACATCTCTTTGTTATCTATCTCTTTTGGTTTTAGGGTTGCAAATTTCATCGCTGGCTCGTCTAAGTCAAAGTCTTCTCGCATAAGTGCACGTCTAAGATCGCCGTCGCTTAAAATAGCATCTAACACACCATCTTTATCGACGATTAGGACCGTGCCAAGTTTACCGTGTGTCATAGTATCGATTGCTTTTTTTAGGCTCGCATTCCAGCGAACTATCGGTAAATTTTCGCTTCTCATCACATCTTTGACCTTTAAAAATAGCCTCTTGCCAAGGCTGCCACCTGGATGAAAATTTGCAAAGTCCTCTTTTTTAAAACCTCGCCTTTGCATCAAACAAACAGCCAATGCATCGCCAAGAGCTAACGTTAGTGTAGTTGATGCTGTTGGAGCGGCATTTAGTGGGCACGCCTCTTTTTCTACATCTATGCTAATAAATGCATCGCTAAATTTACCAAGCGAGCTTATTTTGCTCCTTGCCATTGCGACGATCTTTACACCAAAGCGCTTTACGTGAGGTAAAATTTTGATAAGCTCATCGCTTTCGCCACTAAAGCTAATGGCTAACAAAACATCATCTTTTTCTATCATGCCAAGGTCGCCATGCATAGCCTCTGTTGGGTGTAAGAAAAAGCTTGGCGTGCCGGTGCTCGCAAGCGTGGCAGCAATCTTTGCACCTACATGACCGCTCTTGCCTACGCCTGTTACTATGACCTTGCCTTTTGTATTAAATATCAAATTTACAGCATCTTCTATCTCTAAGTTTTTAGCATGTCTTAAAAGCTCGTTTGCTTCTATCTTTAAAACTTCGGCTGCGATTTGGTTGATTGCTTGCATAAATTTCCCTTACATTAGATAGATAATTGGCACGATAGTTGGGTACTTTTTGACCTTTCTAAAGATATGCTTTCTAATCACTTGACGCACTTGTGACTCGAGCAGTCTGCCATCTTTTAAAAGCTCTTCTTTGACATTGCTTAAAAACTGCGTCAAAATTTCTTGCATCTCTTTGCTAAACTCCGCATCTTGTTTATTACCCACAAGGCCGTAGCTAATGACACGAGGCTTGTTTATAAGTTTTGCACCATGACGTGAAATTTGAGCGATTATCATGACGACACCTGCTTCGGCAAGATTTTGTCTGTCGATGACGACATCATCTGAAATTTGTTTATTTATTTGATTGTCAATAAATACCTTGCCTGTTTTTACTGTTTTTACACGCTTTAGGTACTTTTGACAGATCTCCATTTGATCGCCATCGCTCATTAGATAGATGTTTCTCTCGTCTACGCCGCAGCTTATAGCTGTCTCTTTATGCTTTGCGATGTGATTGTATTCGCCGTGCACCGGCAGGAAGTATTTTGGTTTTATAAGACGAAGCATCAGCTTTTGCTCCTCTTGTGCTGCGTGGCCGCTCACGTGTATCTCGCTAAAGTCCTGGTACGCGACGCTTGCACCTGATTTTATTAGGAAATTTAATACAGTTGAGATACTGCTTTCATTGCCAGGGATCGCCTTTGAGCTGATTATTATCTGATCGGTCGGTTTTATTTTGATGTATTTGTGTTCGTCGGTAGCCATTCGGTACAGCGCGCTCATAGTCTCACCCTGAGAGCCTGTGGTGACGATCAGAACCTCGTTATCTTTAAATTTGCCAACCTCGTTTGCATCGATAAAAATTTTCTTATCAAGCTTGATGTAGCCAAGCTCCATTGCAGTATATAAATTTCTCTCCATTGATCTACCGATGACGCAGACTTTGCGGTTGTATTTTAGCCCCCACTCTATCGCTTGATAAACGCGGTGGATGTTTGAGCTAAACGTACTCATAATGACGCGACCTTTGGCCTTTGAAAATATCGCGTCAAAGGTCTTGCCCACGCTACTTTCGCTTTTAGTAAATCCTTCTCGGTAGCTATTCGTGCTATCGCTCATTAGGCACAATACACCTCTTTCGCCGTAGTATGCAAGTCTGCCAAGGTCAGTTGGATAGCCGTCGATCGGCGTATGGTCGATCTTAAAGTCACCCGTATGGATGATGGTGCCCGCCTTTGTCGTGATGGCTAGCGCGCTAGCATCGATGATAGAGTGTGTGATGTGTATCCATTCAACCTCAAAGTCGCCTATTAGATATGGCTTTCTTTTTTCGACAGAGCGGAAAAGCGAGCGCTCTTGCTTTAAGCCGTGCTCTTCAAATTTATTATTTATCATACCAAGTGGTAGTGGCGTGGCGTAAATCGGAAATTTAAACTCTTTGTAAAAATATGGCACTGCGCCGATGTGATCCTCGTGCGCGTGAGTGATGATGACGCCTTTTATCTTGTCTTTTATTTTTCTAACATAGTCAAAGTCTGGGATGAGGATATCCACGCCGTGCATACTCTCGCTCGGAAAACTCATGCCAATATCCACGATGATTGCGCTCGTGTCGGTTTCAAAGATAGTCATGTTTCCGCCGATCTCGCCAAGACCACCAAGTGGAGTTATGCGAATTTTATGTTCACTTGAGTTTAGATATTTCATCGGCTCCAGACGTAGCTCGTGAACGGCCTTGTTTGCCACCATTGCACTTGCGATATCTTGCTGCCATTGTTCATTGCCGTTTAGCTTAGCTGGTAAATTTTTCTTTGGCTTTTTAGCCTTTTTTGGCTTTTCTTTTTGTTCTTGTGTTTTGGTTTTTGTTTCTTGCGATTCTTGTTTTTGCTCTTTTGGCTTATTGTTTTCGCCATTTTTATTTTGATTTTTGTTATTTCTTGGCTTTTTTGGGCGAGAATTTTGGCTCTTTAGCTCGGCGTTCGTTTCAGTTTCAGCTTGCTCTGCTGCAAAGAAATTATCTATTACGCTTTTGCTTGCTAGTGAGGTTTGCTCGGTAGTTTCGCCCTCTTGTTTTGGCTTATTTTTTGGTCTAAATCTTCGTCTTTTGTTGTTTTTACTTTGGTTAGTTACAACTTTCTCTTCGTTTTTGTCGTTCATTATCTTCCTTTAATCTTTCAAATACTTTTAGATAAAAATCGACATCTAGCTCGTGTGGACGTAAATTTTGAGCTAAGCCTAGGCTTTCAAAAATTTCTTCTAACGCATTTTTGTCAAAATTTGTGGATAAATTTTTCAAAAGCGTCTTTCTTGGCGAAGCAAACGCAGCTCTTAAAAATACTTTAAAAGCCTCGTATTGTTTTGCATCTTTGAAAATCCCGTCTTTGCCAAAAATCTTTTTTGTTTTTTGTAGTTTGATGACTGAGGATGTGACCTTTGGGGGTGGATTAAAAAGCCTTGCATCCACATCAAACAAAAGCTCGCACCTGCCTTGGAGTGAGGCAAGGATCGATAAAGCGCTAAATTCTTTATCCTTACTCTTTGCACTAAATTTAAGAGCAACCTCTTTTTGTATCATCACGATAAGCCCAAGGCATTTTTCGTCATCTATCGCATTTAGTATCATCTTCGTAGCAACGTAATAAGGCAAATTTGCGACCAAAAAGTAGTTCTCGCTACTTAGTCCGCCCTCTTGCTGCCACTGCTCTAATGCATCTTTACAAAAAAGTTTTAATCGTCCATTTTGGATCTCATTTGCAAATTTGGCCTTTAAAATTTGAAATAGCTCACAATCTATCTCAAAACAGGTCGTCTTGTAAATTTGCAAAAGTCTAAATGTCAAATCACCTAAGCCAGGCCCAATCTCAACGACGTTTGCTACGTCATTGGGTATCGCTTGGATGATCTTATCTAGTGTCGCTTTGTCCTGTAAAAAATTCTGTCCAAAGTGCTTTTTTGCCTTTATCATAGCCGCGATATTAGCCAAAAATTACTTATACAATGATTACAAGTTTAGTTTAATCATATATAAAATGGATTATAATCACTAAATAATAACGAAATAGGGCATAAATTTGAGCAAAGCAAATACCTTAAAATATTTTTTATTATCACAATATTTAGAGCCAAAAACCTTAGATGAGCCAAAAAAGACAAATACGAAATTTAAAAAATCAATAGACCTTGACATCGCAAATTTCGATGAGAAGTTTATGCAAATTTTAAGAGCATTTGATAGCTCACTTTTAAAAAATGGTATAGAAATTTCAATTTATGGCAGCATTTTTGAGACTGACTTGCTTGCCATTTATATCTCAAAGCTTGCAAATTCAAAATTTGAAAAAGAGCAAATTTTAGATGAGCTGCGATCTGAGCAAACAAGCTTTGATAAGGCGTTTTGCTATAAATTTAAGCTTACTGGTGATTTAGCATTTTGTAAAGATGATCAAAATTTTGCTTTAAAAGATGTAAATTTAGATGATGATTTAACTCCATTTTTTACACCAAACTCATCTGATGATCTTTTTATCTCAACAGCTCCTTGGGCAATGGCTCGTCTAAATCATCTAAAGGAGATAAGCCAAAGTGATTTTAGCAAAGAGTGTGAGCGCATAAAAGACAAGCTATCTATTTATAAAGAAAAAATGGAACTTGGTAAATATATAAAGCTTATAAACGATGAGCTAAAAAGTGCACTTAAAACACCATTTTGTAATGATTTCTTAAGGCTTGAAGTAAAGATCATAAATCCAAATTTTAAAGAAAATGATAGCCTTTTAAATAGCTTTTTTATAGATGATATAAATTTGCTTATAAAATTTTACGAGTCAGGTAGGACGCACGAGCTAACGGATCAGTTTTTGGACGAGGGCAGTGAGAATAAATTTGAAAGACTTGATGTAAGAGATGAGCAAAATAAAAGGCTTGTTAGAGATTTTTTTAAAGCAGAAGAGTATCCAAGATCGGCCTTTGCTAGTGACTTCGCTCTAAATTTCTCGCAGCAAATTGCCGTTAATAACATCATTAAAAAATTTAAAGAAAAAAGTGGTGGAATTTATAGCGTAAATGGTGCTCCAGGCACTGGTAAAACAACGCTTTTAAAAGATGTAATGGCTGAAATTGTTACGCTTAGAGCGATGAAGCTCGCACAAATGAGTAGACATGATATCTTTGTTCCAGTTCGAGATAGTAGCGATAAGGTGCTTTATTTCACTCTAAATAAAGAACTTCAGGGCTATGAGATGGTTGTTAGCTCTTGTAATAACGGTGCGGTTGAAATTTTAAGTAAAGAGCTTAGTCAGCTAAAAAGTATCGGTAGTTACGCAGGCGAGATTGATTATTTTAAATTTATAGCTACAAGGCTTCTCTCGGCCGATGAAAAGACAAATTTTGGAGAAAAATCTTTTGTCTCAAAACTTGCATGGGGACTTTTTTGCATACCTCTTGGCTCAAAGCAAAATAAGTCAAATTTTGTTTTTAACGCAATTAATGGCGTAAAGATCGAAAAAACGCATAGTCAGTTTGAAGACATTTCAAAAGAATTTAAAGAATTTATAGAACAAGATGGCTTTTTGATGGGGCTTGGCAAGTATTTGGCTACTGGAGAAGGAGTTGATGATTACGACGAGGCAAAGGAGAAATTTAATCAAGCCCTACACGAAGTAAATCTACTTTTTAGTGAGATCAGGATCAAAGAAGAGGAGCTAAAAAGTATAAATAGTGAGCTTATAAATATCGATAAAAGACTTGATAACTATAATTCAGCAAGGCAAATAGACGAGCTTTTAAGGCCACTAATAGATGAGCTAGATTTGAGTAAAAATGAGCTAGAGCAAAAGGTGGCTGAAGCCAACGAGCTAGCAAAGCTTATTGGCCAAAATGAAATTTTGCAAGAGTATCTAAGTACGCCTATAAAGCCATCATTTTTTATTTTCCAGCAAATTTTAAGGACGCAAGCTTTTGAAAAATATAACAATGAAGCACGAAAAGTTAGTGAGATAAATCGCCAAATAGCTGAGCAAAATTTGAAAGCAAGCAAACAAAATAGTGAAAACAAAGAGAAGAATGAAGCAAAATTAAACGAACTAAAAGCTCAAATAACTCAGCTTGAAGAGAAAATTTTAGAACTTAACACCAAGATAGACCATCTCAACAAGCTTAATGATGACTTTGTTAGACGTCAAAAATTAATTGGCAGAAGCGAAGAGCTTGATAGCTTTTTAAATGGTAGTTTTAATCAGAGTAATGAAGAAATACAAAAGAGCATGCCATTTATGATGGAGCTTGGCCTTGATGAGAAATTTCATAAGACAAAGCTTTTTAACGCAAGAATCAAGCTTTTTAAAGAAGCACTTAATCTGCATAAAGCCACTATCTTTGCTTGCAAAGAAGCTGTTAGAACAAATTTACGAGCTCTTAGTGTTATATTTAATGATGAAAAAATGGCTGAGAAAAACGGGCTTGAGGCTAAAGATAGACGTGAAATAATAAAAGGATTATTTTTACTAACGCCAGTTGTTAGTTCTACTTTTGCATCTTTTAATAATAGCTTTAAAGAGCTACTAAATGGCGATATAGGCTTGCTCTTAATAGATGAGGCAGGGCAGGCAAATTTAACTAACGCATTAGGTGCACTGCTTCGTTCAAACATGGCTGTTGTAGTTGGCGATCCGCTTCAACTTGAGCCTGTTGTAACATTGCCACCGGCTTTAAATAATGCTATTTTACGCTACTGTGATGCAAAGGATGAGTTTAATCTACTAAAATCATCAGTTCAACTTCGAGCCGATAAAGTACAAAATATTGGTACATATATAAAAGGAGAGGGTAAGTCCATTTGGGTTGGTTCGCCACTTATCGTTCATAGAAGGTGTGCCAATCCTATGTTTAAAATTTCAAATGAAACAACATATGATGATATGATGATACTTGGCAGAAACAGTGAAAGTAAACTTAGTGATCCTAATATCAAAACAGAATGGATTGATGTTAGTAGTGATGAATGGATAGGTAATTATAATAAAGCTGAAGGCATGATCGTTAAAGAGCTTTTAGATGGTAAGCTAGCCAAGCTAAAAGACAGTGTTAAAATAATAACACCTTTTAAAGATGTTTGTAAAAATTTAAAAGGGGCTGGTACCATTCACACCATGCAAGGCAAAGAAGCTGATGTTATTATCTTTGTCCTTGGCGGTGCTACAAAAGGTGCTAGAGCATGGGCTGCTAGTACGCCAAATTTACTAAATGTAGCACTAACAAGAGCAAAAGAGGTTGTTTATATAGTTGGCAACCGAGAAAATTGGTCTAATTTGCCATATTTTGAGGTAGCAGCTAGAAAAATAGATAAAGGACAGATTTGAATCATTTTGCAAAACGTATAATCCCATGCCTTGATGTAAAAGATGGTAGAGTTGTAAAAGGCGTAAATTTCGTAGGACTTGTCGATGCTGGAGATCCTGTCGAAATAGCTAAAAGATACAATGACGAGGGCGCTGATGAGCTTTGCTTTTTAGATATCACTGCCTCTCATCTTGGGCGTGATACGATAGTTGATGTCGTAAAAAAGGTCGCAAGTAAACTTTTTATCCCACTAACAGTTGGCGGAGGTATACGCACGATCGATGATATCTCACGTCTTTTAAATGCTGGCTGCGATAAAGTAAGCTTAAATTCATCAGCCATACAAGATCCAAATTTGATTGATGAGGCAGCTAAGAAATTTGGCTCGCAATGTATCGTAATTGCGATCGATGCCAAGAAGATCGAAAATGGTTATAGTGTTTTTATAAATGGTGGCAGGATCGATACCAAAAAAGATGCCTTTTCTTGGGCGAAAGAGGTCGAGTCGCGTGGAGCAGGGGAGATATTGCTAACGTCTATGGACAATGACGGCGTCAAACAGGGCTTTAATCTTGAGCTAACAAAGGTATTTAGCACGCTTTCCATACCAACTATCGCAAGTGGCGGCGCTGGTAAGATGGAGCACTTTAAAGAGGCTTTTGAAGCCGGGGCTGATGCGTGTTTAGCTGCTTCGATATTTCACTTTGGCGAGATCGAGATAAAAAAACTAAAAGAGTATCTCAAGACAAATGGTATTGAGGTTAGGCTCTGATGTTAGTTATCTCTGCTGGAAAAAATGAAATTTTTGACTTTGCTTTGCCAATGGGTGTGGGGCTAGTTGATATGGCGATAAATTTGACAAAATTTTTGCAGAAACGAGCATGTATTGGAGCGGATGAAAAGGGTATAAATTTAAAAAATATCGATCCGCACTATCTTGCAAAGATTGAAGCTAAATTTGCAAACTCATCAAATCCAGAGCTACAAAATCTAATCCAAAATTTGTCAAAAAATCCTGAACGAAATTTGTATCAGATGCCAGAAAAAATAGTTTTCGTTGGCTCGGCAGGTCTTTATAAAGACGGTGAAATTTTACAAATTTATGAAAGTTCGGTTGGGGCAAATATAGAAATTTCTAGCGTAGAAAATAGATCTTATTCACCGATTGAGTGTGAAATTTCTTCTATAGTTTCACGTGGAACTATCAAAGCAAATTCGTCAAATTTTATAACGACTGATAAAAATTTGGCTCATAAGATATTTGAAAAAGGCTATTTTTTAGAAAATATGGAGTTTTTTTCTGTTCTAAAAGTAGCTCAAATTTTTAAAATTCCAGCTTATGGAATTTTTGTAGCGACAAATTTTTGTGATAAAAATGCACATGCTGATTTTATAAAAAATCACGCAGAGGCCAAGAAAATTCTAACAAAATATATAAAGGAAAATATGTGATAAATTTGCTTGATCTTAGTATTGATGAGCTAAAAGAGTTAGTTTCTCCACCATTTAGAGCAACACAAATCTACGAGTGGATATATAAAAAAAATGCAACCGAATTTAGCCAAATGCTAAATTTACCTAAAGATATGCGTCAAGATCTGGCTGAAAAATTTTATATCGATCCTTTAAAATGTGTAAAATTTGAGCAAAGTAGTGATGGTTCGATCAAGTATCTTTTTGAGCTAAAAGATGGGCTAAAGATAGAGAGTGTTTTGCTGCCGATGAAAGAGGAGATAAGTGATGAGAATGGAAAGATCAGTCGCCATGCTCGTTATACAGTTTGTGTTAGTTCACAGGTTGGCTGTAAAATGGGATGTGCTTTTTGTCTAACAGCAAAGGGTGGGCTTGTTAGAAATTTGACTGCAGGCGAGATTGTGGGGCAAATTTTATGGATAAAAAGAGAAAATAAAATACCTTATGAAAGACGTATAAATGTCGTTTATATGGGTATGGGTGAGCCACTCGATAATCTTACTAACGTTAGTAAAGCGATCAAAATTTTAGCTCTTAACGAGGGTCTAGCCATATCGCCACGTCGTCAAACCGTTTCAACTAGTGGCCTTGGCAGCCAGATAAAAAAGCTTGGTGAGATGGATCTTGGTGTGTTATTGGCCATATCGCTTCATGCTGTTACTAATGAGCTTAGAAGCCGTCTAATGCCGATAAATAAGGCGTATAATATCGAAGCTGTTATGGATGCTGTTAGGGGATTTCCTATCGATATGCGCAAACGCGTGATGTTTGAATACCTTGTTATCAAGGACCTAAATGACAGCGTTAGTGATGCAAAAAAGCTGGTAAAACTGCTGCATGGTATCAAGGCAAAGGTAAATTTGATCTATTTTAACCCGCATGAAGGTAGTGAATTTGGACGACCTGAGCTTACCAGCATGCTAAAATTTCAAGAATATCTAAGAGATCACGGTGTTACTTGCACGATCAGACAGAGCAAAGGACTTGATATAAGTGCAGCTTGCGGGCAATTAAAACAACGCAATGAAAATGCAAAATTTAAAGCTATTTCCAGCGATAAAAATTTAAAAACACATTCACTTGAAGATAATAGTAAAGCCAGTGTGAGTTAGAATGAGTGCACTTGATATAGCCGAAATAGTCTTTGTTGCTGTTGTGGTTTTACTTGGATTAGGGCTTATTTTAAAAGTTTTAAAAGATGAAAACGATAGGCATAAATTCTAAGCCTTAACATCAAGATAAAATCTAACCCTCATAAAGAAATAAAATGGAGTATTAATTGCATAAACTATAAAATTGTCATTGTGGTATTTAAAAGCGATAAACTTTGGCAAAATGTAGGTAAAGGTTTATGAGAAATAGAAATTTATTAAAAAATTTAGACTAAAGTAAGCTCTCTTTTGCAAATCTGTAAAACTCGTTTTCAGCGTCAAATTTGCTTTTTATGTTATAAAAAATTTCATCAAATTTAAAAGAAATTTCATCTGAGTGGAGCAAGAGTCTTTTTGCTCCAGTTAAATTTATCCGTTCACGCTCGCTCATCTCTTTATCTAAAATTTTCTCGATCTGCGGACGTGACAAACCATAAAGTGGTTCGCCAAGTATCTTGTGTTTCACATGAAACAAATGTAAGCGAATTTGATGCTGTCTACCAGTGAGTGGGATAGCCCGAAGTAAAGTCGTATCAATATCATCAAAATATCTGATCGGCAAAATTTTAGTCACAGCACTCTTACCGTTCTCACAAATTTGCATTCGCATTTTCACATCGTCGTAGTTGTTTGCTAGATCCATCTTGGTATCGATAGTAAATTCTCGCTCTATCTTACCTTGCACCATCGCGACGTAGCTTTTAGAAACCTCTCTGTTTTCAAAAATTTTCTTTAATTTAATAGTAGAATTTCTATCTTTTCCAACGACTATCACGCCACTCGTCTCAAAGTCCAGCCTATGTGCCACGCTCGCTTCTCGCCCAAAAAGCGTATAAATTTCATCATTTAGCGAGTATTCGCAGTGTCTGCCGTTTGGATGACTCAGCACGCCACTTGGCTTGTCAAAAACTGCAAAATTCTCGCATTCAAAGATCGGCTTAAGCCCCTTTGGCTCTGCCTCATAGTCGATCAAAAAGACGTCGCCACATAAAATAGCATTTTTTTCGCTCACGACATTGCCGCCACATATCAGCCTGCCCTTGTCAATGAGGCGCTGAGTTTGACTCATAGTAAAGCCATTTTGCAGTAAAATTTCATAGGATTTTTGCTGATTTGCTGTGGCAATAAATTTATTTACATATGGCAAAAATAATCCTTTTGAAAAAAATGAGCTTTATTAAGCACAAATTTATAAGTATATAACCGACATTTCAGCCCGGATTTTATATAATCAAAACTTAAATTTAGAGAAATTGCACGACGTGATTTCTGGCTTAAAAAGCCAAATTTATACTTTTAGGACAAAAGCAAACTAATACAAAAGGTTCAACAATGGTCGAAAGATACTCGCGTAAAGAGATGGCTGATAAGTGGAGCATGCAAGCAAAGTATGATGCTTGGCTCAAGGTAGAAAAAGCTGCTGTTAAAGCTTGGAATAAGCTTGGCTTCATAAGCGACAGCGACTGTGAGAAAATTTGCAAAAACGCTAAATTTGAAGTGGCTCGTATCGATGAGATAGAAAAGACAACAAAGCACGACGTCATCGCGTTTTTAACAAGCGTAAGCGAGAGCCTTGGCGAGGAGAGTAGGTTCGTGCACTACGGCATGACCTCAAGCGACTGCATCGACACAGCCGTCGCACTTCAGATGAAAGAGAGCCTAGAGCTCATTATTAGCGACGTTGAGGAGTTCATGAAGGCGGTCAAAAACAGGGCAAACGAGCACAAGCACACGCTCATGGTCGGCAGAAGTCACGGCATCCACGGCGAGCCGATAACTTTTGGCCTTGTGCTTGCCATCTGGTACGACGAGATTGCAAGGGCGCTAAAGCTCATCAAAGATGCAAAAGATACGATCAGTTACGGCAAGCTCTCAGGTGCTATGGGAAATTTAGCCCACGCTCCGATGGAATTTGAAGAGCTAACATGCGAGGAGCTAGGTCTTAAAGCTGCCCCAGCGTCAAATCAAGTGATCCAGCGCGACCGCTATGCCCATGTGGTAAGCGCCATCGCAGTTCTAGCCTCTACTTGTGAGAAGATCGCAGTTGCCATTAGGCACTACCAAAGGACCGAGGTTTATGAGGCAGAGGAGTATTTTAGCCCAGGACAAAAGGGCTCAAGCGCTATGCCACACAAGCGCAATCCAGTCCTTAGCGAAAACATCACCGGCCTTTGCAGGGTGCTACGCTCATACGTTACGCCTGCACTTGAAAACGTCGCCCTTTGGCACGAGCGCGATATCAGCCACAGCTCGGTTGAGAGATTTATCCTGCCAGATATGTTTATCACGGCTGATTTTATGCTGGTTCGCATCAAAAATTTGATAGCAAATTTAGTCGTATATCCAGAAAATATGATGAAAAATTTAAATTTAACAGGTGGACTAGTCTTTTCACAGCGCGTACTTTTACAACTGCCGCAGCGCGGAATTTCTAGAGAGGACGCCTATAAGATCGTTCAGCGTAACGCAATGAAGGTCTGGGCGGACTTGCAAGAGGGCAAAAAAGCGATCGATGAGCAAGGTCACAGCCTATTTTTGCAAAATTTGCTAAACGACGAGGACCTAATTAAGAGCCTTAGTAAAGATGAGATCAAAGAGTGCTTTGACTACAACTACTACACCAAAAATGTAGATAGAATTTTTGCCAGAGTCTTTGGCAAGTAAATTTAAATGCAAGAAGCAAATTTATGCTTCTTGCTTTAAGACATCACTTCAAAAATTTTTATAATCATTTTAAAATAAGATCAAAATTTTTTAATTTTTTAAAAATAAAATATTATTTTTTGAGTCAAATTTTATATTTAAAAGCACTTTTTTAACAAAGAGAGTTTTTATCTCCTTTTGGATAAAATCCCAAATTAAAATTTAGCATGGAGAGATATTTTTGAAAGTTATAAAACGTAATGGCAGAACCGAAGAGCTTGATATAAGTAAGATCAAAAAATACACAAACGAAGCAGTCCTTGGACTAAGCAATGTAAGTCTTAGCGAGCTTGAAGTGGACGCAAAAATCCAGTTTAGAGATATGATAACGACTGAGGAAATTCAGCAAACTCTTATAAAAACAGCAGTTGATAAGATAGACATCGACCGCCCAAACTGGACATTTGTCGCTGCGAGACTATTTTTGTTCGACCTTTATCACAAAGTATCTGGCTTTAACGGCTACAATCACCTAAAAGACTACCTAGTAAAAGGTGAAAAAGTAGGCCGTATCATCCCTGGACTAAAAGAGAAGTACGATCTTGAGGATCTAAACGCTTACATCAAGCCTGAGCGTGACCTTCAGTTTGCATACCTTGGTATCAAGACGCTTTATGATCGCTACCTCATCAAAGATAAGAGCGGCATGCCGATCGAACTGCCACAGCACATGTTTATGGCGATCGCGATGTTTCTAGCGCAAAACGAGCTAGATAGTCAAGGTTGGGCTAAGAAATTTTACGACCTCATCTCTAAATTTGAAGTGATGTTAGCCACGCCAACGCTCTCAAACGCAAGGACTACACGTCACCAGCTAAGTAGCTGTTACGTAGGCAGTACGCCTGATAATATTGAGGGCATTTTTGATAGCTACAAAGAGATGGCGCTACTTTCAAAATTTGGTGGCGGTATCGGCTGGGACTGGAGCAAGGTGCGTGCGATGGGTGGCAGTATCGACGGACACAAAAACGCAGCTGGCGGTATCATACCATTTTTAAAAGTGACAAACGACATCGCAGTAGCGGTCGATCAGCTAGGCACTAGAAAGGGTGCGATCGCTGTTTATATCGAGCCTTGGCATATGGACGTGAGCGATTTTCTCGATCTTCGTAAAAACTCAGGCGAGGAGAGACGCCGTGCACACGAGCTTTTTCCTGCACTTTGGATAAACGACCTATTTATGAAGCGTGTCAAAGAAAATGGCCGCTGGAGCCTCTTTGATCCAGCTCAAGTAAGCGACCTTTGCGACCTTTATGGTGAGGAGTTTGAGAAGAGATATTTAGAGTATGAAAATGACGAAAATATCCAGAAAAACACCATCCTAGCAAAAGAGCTTTGGAAGAAAATTTTAACTAGCTATTTTGAAACGGGCATGCCATTTTTATGCTTTAAAGATAACGCCAACAAAACAAATCCAAATAACCACGAGGGTATCATCAGAAGCTCAAATTTATGCACCGAAATTTTCCAAAACACAGCGCCAAACTACTATAAGATCAAGATCACTTATGAAGACGGTGGCGAGGAGCTATTTGACGAAGAAGAAGACGTCACGGTCGATAGTGGCATAACTAAAAAAGCCAAAAAGCTTAGCGCGCTTGATAGCCTAAAAGGCAAGCAAATTTTCATCGTAGAAAAAGAGAGTATCGAAGGCAAAACGGCAGTTTGCAACCTTGCAAGTATAAATTTAAGCAAGATAAACAGCAAAGAGGACATCGAGCGTGTCGTGCCGATAGCTATTAGAATGCTTGATAACGTTATAGATCTAAATTTCTACCCGCACAAAAAGGTAAAACACACAAACCTAGCTTCTCGCTCGATCGGCCTTGGCGTCATGGGTGAGGCGCAAATGCTAGCTGAGAAAAACGTAAAATGGGGCAGCTATGAGCACTTGGCGCTCATTGACAGCATAATGGAAAACATAAGCTACAACGCCATCTACGCTAGCTCAAATTTAGCCGTAGAAAAGGGTATATATCCAAAATTTGAAGGCTCAAAATGGAGCAAAGGTATCATGCCGATAGACACTGCAAATGAGAATGCAAAGGCACTTTTAAACGACAAAGGCGGGCTATTTGACGAAAATGTCTGCGACTGGGACAAGCTAAGAGAGAAGGTCAAGCGTGACGGCATGAGAAACGGCTACCTAATGGCGATCGCTCCAACTAGCTCGATCTCGATCCTTGTTGGCACCACTCAGACCATCGAGCCAGTCTATAAACGCAAGTGGTTTGAGCACAACCTAAGCGGCATGATCCCAAATGTCGTGCCAAATTTAAGCCCTGATACTTGGCAGTTTTACACGCCAGCTTATGAGCTTGATCAGAGAATTTTAATAAAAGCAGGTGCGATCCGCCAAAAATGGATCGACCAAGGTCAAAGCTTAAATATCTTTATGAGCTTAGACAAAGCAAGCGGCGGATATCTAAGTGAAATTTACACGCTTGCATGGGAGCTCGGACTAAAATCAACCTACTATCTACGCTCTGAGTCACCAGATAGCGAAAAGCTAAACGACGTGGCTGACCGCTCGATCGAATGCGAAGGATGTCAGTAAAGAACTTTTCACAAAGATGTTTGATTTGTTTTCTTATTTTGGAGTAATAAAGCTATGAAAGTATGGTTGTTGTATTTTATAAAATACGTTTATAGAATTTTAAAAAATAAAGATACTTATTCTATTCTTGGCAATATTGCAACTATTATTGTTGCAATAACTGCCATATACGGATATATTTATACAATCAAACCAACATTCGAAATTAAAATGCTAGAAAAACAAGTAGCTATATTAAACGAAAAAGAACAAAATATTACCATCGAAAATCAAAAAATTAGCAAAGAATTATTAAAGAAATCAAATGAACTTAATGTGACCAATATTAGAATAGCCGAACTTAACAAGAAAGAAAACGAGCTTAAAAACACCAATAACGACTTAATTCAACAAATGGAAGTGTATGAAAAAATATAAAAGATCTAAAAAATAAAGAGTTGGTTGCTAAACAAAATTTAATAGATATAAAAAATTTATATACAAATACAACAATTAAATATATTTCTCATAAAAGTATGTTGTCTGACTTATTGCTCGATAAAAATATCTCTAATATTTTTAAAATAAAAAATATTAATAATATTGAACAAAATTTAAAAAAAACTCTGATCTTGCCAATTGATAAAATAGGACAAGAACTTAATGCATTATACAAGTATTTAGATAATGCTAAAAGTATTTCAGAAAGAGATAATTATCAAAATATAATAAAAATATATTCATCTAACATGAAAAAATATCAAGAAATTTTGCATATTCAAGAACCTGATTATAAATTATGGAAAGATAGTTTTTTAAAAGCAGTAGAAGCAAAGCAAAGATTTGTCGATATATGTAAAAAAGTTTACGAAAAAGAGTTTATAGAAATGAATATAAAAGATAATAATTGGAGTGATAGCACCATAAAATATATGCAGGATAGTGGCGAAATAGCAAAAGCAGTAGAAGAATATAGTAATTGTGAAGAGAATATTAGTTCACATATAGAATATCTCTTTTTTGCAAAATGGTTAGATAATAAATTTATTATTTTAGAAATGGAATTTGATATGTTGGATCTTATATATGGAAAAATAGATATAAAACAATTAAAAACTCAAAAATTATTATCTCCGCCAAGCGAAGCAGATATAGAAAAATATATTCTGGATATCTATAAAATTAAATAGCCATAATGCTATATAGTCTAATTAATATACTATTTTTAAAAAATAAAATTAAAATAATTATTTAAGTAAAAATAATCAAATTTTAGTTTAATATACTTAAAACACGTAAAAATATACTTAAGAAAACTCTCTAAAATTTTATATTTTTTGATAAATATTATTAAACAAAATAAAATAGTTATCTATTGTTTAAGCTTTCTTGTCCTATACTTTTAAACTTTATATTGAAAAATTTAGAAGAAAGAGCGAATAATGCGTGAGATTTTGAAGAGAGATGGCACAAGACAAGAATTTGTAGCATATAAGATAGTAGATGCGATAAAAAAAGCATTTGCTAGCGAAAATCTAGCTTATGATGAGAAAGTTTTTACAAATGTTGTCCAAGATATCTTTCAAAAATCAAGCGCGATAACAGTCGAAGACATCCAAGATGCGATCGAAAAAGAGCTATTTAATAGCGGATATTTCGACGTTTTAAAGAGCTTTATGCTCTACCGTCATACCCACAAGCTTCAACGTGAGCAAATTTTAGGCCTAAATGACGATACGACTTACATAAATTCAACTCAAACGATAAATGAGTATATAAATGGCACCGACTGGAGAATTTCTGCAAACTCAAACACAAGCTACTCAAATGCAGGACTTATCAACAATACTGCTGGCAAAGTCATCGCAAACTACTGGCTAGACGCTGTTTATAGCAAAGAAGAAGGTCTTGCTCATAGAAATGGCGACTACCACATCCATGACCTTGACTGCCTTACAGGGTACTGCGCTGGCTGGAGTTTGCGAGCCTTGCTAAATGAGGGCTTTAACGGCGTTCGTGGTAGAGTTGAGAGTAAAGCACCAAAACACTTTAGAGAAGCACTTTATCAAATGGCAAATTTCTTAGGAATTTTACAAAGTGAATGGGCTGGTGCTCAGGCGTTTTCTAGCTTTGATACCTACCTTGCGCCTTATGTTTTTAAAGATGATCTAAGTGACGCTGAGATCAAAAAGGCGATAACTAGCTTTATTTTCAACCTAAATGTGCCTGCACGCTGGGGACAAAGTCCATTTACAAACGTAACCATAGACATCACTTGCCCAAGCGACCTAAGAGATCAGATCCCAACGAGCGATGATATACACCTCTTTACAAACGTAAAAGATGAAAAAATTTTGAAAAAAGCAAACGAGCGTGGCAGAAAAAATTTGATCGATATGACCTACAAGGACTTCGAGCCTGAAATGGCACGCATAGATAAGGCATTTTACGAGGTTTTAACAGCTGGCGATAAGTGCTCGCAGCCTTTCACATTTCCTATACCAACGGTAAATATCACAGAGGATTTTGACTGGGATAGTGAAGTAGCGGATGTACTCTTTGAAAATACTGCCAAAATGGGCTCAAGCTACTTTCAAAATTTTATCGGCTCACAATACACTTATGACGAAAATGGCAATAAGATAGAAAACGAAAAAGCCTACAAACCAGGACATGTTCGCTCTATGTGCTGCCGTTTGCAACTTGATCTAAGAGAGCTTTTAAAACGAGGTGGTGGTCTTTTTGGTAGTGCTGAGATGACAGGCTCAATCGGCGTCGTCACTATAAATTTAGCTCGCCTAGGATACAACTTCAAAGGCGATAAAGTCGCACTTTATAACAGGCTAAGTTATCTTTTGGAGCTTGCTAAATCGACACTTGAAAAAAAGCGCAAATTTATACAAGAGATGTATGACAGAGGGCTTTATCCTTATACGGCTAGATATCTAAAGCACTTTAATAACCACTTTAGCACGATTGGCATAAATGGCATGAACGAGCTTCTTAGAAATTTCACAAATGATAAAGAGAATATCTCAACAAAATTTGGACGAGATTTTGCTATTGAGATGGTTGAGTTTTTGCGCGATAAGATAAGGACATTTCAAGAAGAAACTGGAAATTTATATAACCTTGAGGCGACTCCAGCTGAGGGCACAACATACCGCTTTGCCAAAGAGGATAAAAAGCGCTATCCAGACATCATCCAAGCAGGTGGCGGGGAGAATATTTACTACACAAACTCAACTCAGCTTCCAGCAAATTTTACAGATGATGCTTACGAGGCGCTTGATTTACAAGATGATCTTCAGACTTCATACACTGGTGGCACAGTATTTCACCTTTATATGAAAGAAAGGATCAGCTCACCTAAAGCTTGCAAGGAGCTTGTAAAGAGCATAATCTCAAATTATAAGCTTCCATATATCACGATAACGCCTGTGTTTAGCGTTTGTTCAAAGCATGGATACATTGCTGGAGAGCATGAATTTTGTCCGCTTTGTGATGCAGAATTAATAGAAAAAGAGAAAAACAATTCCAAATAAGGAGAGGAAATGACAGAAAAAGAAATTTTGGAAAAAGTACAAGACAAACGCACAAAATGCGTAGTCTATACTCGTGTTATGGGTTATCATCGCCCAGTTGAGAGCTTTAACCTTGGTAAAAAAGGTGAGCATAAAGAGCGTATTAAATTTGACGAATACGCGAGTTGCTGCAAAAGATAATCACCGCAGCTAATAAAAACATAAAAACTCAAATAAAAAAGGCACAATCTTCTGTGCCTTTTAAATCTCAAAAGGTCCATAAATTTGCATAAAGTCTTTAGTATAACGCCATTTACTACGCTTGATTATCCAGACAAAGTGGCTGCGGTAGTTTGGTTTGCAGGCTGTAATATGCGATGCGTGTATTGCTACAATATAGAAGTTGTAAATTCAAATGGCAATATAGAAATGGATGAGGTTTGTAACTTTTTAGACCGCCGTATAGGTAAGCTAAATGGCATCGTCTTTAGCGGTGGCGAATGCACGGCAAATCCTTTATTTTTAAAACTTGCAAGAGAGGTTAAGTCAAGAAATTTTTGCCTAAAGGTCGATACAAATGGCTCTCATATTGAGATTTTAAAAGAGGCGATAGGCGAGGGACTGATTGATTATATCGCACTTGATTTTAAAGCGCCAAAAGAGAAATTTACGGGCATAACTGGCTCAAATTTATATGAAAAATTTATTAGCACACTAAAATATCTGCTTGAGATAAATTTTGATTTTGAAGTAAGAACAACCGTGCATGCAGATTTTTTAGATGAAACAGATATTTCTTTGATGTCTGAAATTCTTTATGACCTTGGATATAGAGGCAATTATTATTTGCAAAAATTCCTTAGCACAGGTGAAAATTTTGGAAATTTAGTTGATGCTAAAAGTAGCTTTGATCCGAAAAAAATCATCTCAAAACTTCCTATTAAACTAAGAAATTTTTAAATTTCTACTCATTATTTTTAACAAAAATTTTTGCTTTGCAAAACTATAATCATTAAAACTAATAAGGAGAAAATATGCAAAATTTTAGCTTTTTAAATCCTACAAAAATAGAATTTGGCAAAGATAAAGAGCAAAATATCGGCAAATACATGAAAGAATTTGGTGTTAAAAAGACGCTTATCATCTATGGCAGCGATAGGATCAAACAAAATGGTCTTTTTGATGTGGCAGCAAAGAGCCTAAGTGCAAATGGTATCGAGTTTTGCAAGATAGGCGGTGTGAAGTCAAACCCAGTGCTAAGCAAGGTAAATGAGGCTATAAATTTAGCTAAAAAGCAAGGTGTCGATAGTGTGCTAGCCATAGGCGGTGGCTCAGTGCTTGACACGGCAAAGGCTGTGGCTGCAGGTGTGAAGTATAACGGCGACGTTTGGGACTTTTTTACTGGTAAAAGTCCAAAAGAGGCACTTATGATCTTTGACATCATAACTCTAGCTGCAACTGGTTCAGAGATGAACGGCGGCTCGGTCGTCACAAATGAAGCCACGAAACAGAAATTTGCTATGCACGGAGCATGTCTTTACCCAAAAGTCTCAGTGATAAATCCACTTCTTCAAGCAAGCGTGAGCAAAGAGTATTTGGTCTATTCAGCCTCAGACATCATTGCTCACAGCATCGAGGGATACTTTACAGCGAGCATTCAGCCTGAGATCATAAATTTATACATCGAAGCAAATATAAAAACCGTTATAAAAACGACAGAAATTTTACTAAAAGAGCCAGAAAACTATGATGCTAGAGGCGAGTTTGCCTGGGCTGCTACGATGGCGCTAAATGGCTTAACTTACGTTGGCACAGCTGGCTACTCATATCCAAATCACATGATCGAGCACGCCATAGGTGCGGTGGTTGATTGTGCGCATGGAGCTGGGCTAAGTGTCGTGATGCCAGCTTGGATGAAGTGGTATAAGAGTAGAAATTTAGAGGCATTTAAGCGCTTTGGCAAAGAAATTTTTGGCGTAGATGACGCAGACGCAGGCATAGAGAAATTAAAAGAGTGGTTTAGTAAGGTTGGCACGCCAACAAGTCTTATTGAAATCGGAGTTGATGATACAAATTTAGATGAGATCATGGCTCTAGTTTATGATTATGCCAAGGGCAGGGGCTTGGAGCAAATTTATACAAAAGAGGCAATAAGTGAAATTTTTGCCTTATCGAGATAGAATTTATCTAAATTTTACAAAGGAAAGATATGAAAAAGATCGCCCTTATAGCTGGAGCTAGCGGTGCTGTGGGAAGTGAGATTTTAAAAAATTTATGTGCGAGCGAGCATTACAACAAGGTTATCGCCCTTGCTAGGCATGAGCTAGAATTTACTCACGAAAAGCTTGAAGTAAAAGTAATAAATTTTGACGAGCTAAAAGATGAGGTGCCATTTATCGCTGATGATGTCTTTTGCGCGCTTGGCACGACGATGAAGGTGGCAAAGCACAAAGAGCAGTTTTACAAAGTCGATGTGACCTATCCACTAAATTTTGCAAAATTTGGCTTGGAGTGCGGCGCAAAACGCTTTGTTTTACTCTCGGCCGCAGGTGCTAGCAGAAAGTCAGGCTCGTTTTACCTAAAGGCAAAAGGTCAAGCAGAAGCAAAGATAAAAGAGCTTGGATATAGCTCATTTCACATCGTTAGGCTGCCGCTTATTGAGGCTGAGAGAAAGGACTTTAGGCTTGGCGAGTATCTGGCGATAAAGGCGTTTAAATTTATCCCAAAAGGCTTTTTTGACGAGTATCGTCCGATGAGGGCAGCTGATATCGCTAAAGTGATCGTGCAAGTAGCGCAAGATGACCACAGCGAGGGTGTCAAAATTTATAGTCCGATGGAGTATGTGAAGTGAAAAGATATATCGCCATCACCGGAGCAAGCTCAGGCATAGGAGCTGCCGTGGCAAAGGCATTTGCAAAGCGTGGGGAGAATTTGATCCTTATTGCAAGGCGTGGCGAGCTTTTAGAGGAGCTAAAAAGCGAGATAGCTAAATTTTCGGGTGTTGATGTTGTCATAGAGATTTGTGATCTCTCAAAGCAAGAAAATGCCATATCTCTTTGGCGTAATTTAGAAAAATATGAGCTAAAAGCACTTATAAATAACGCTGGCTTTGGCGACTACAACAAGGTCGGCGAGCAAAATTTAGAAAAAATCACGCAGATGATAAATTTAAACATCATCTCACTTGTGACGCTCTCAACGCTCTTTACGAAAAAATATAAAGACAAAGATACGCAGCTCATCAACATCTCTTCGATAGGCGGCTACAAGATCGTGCCAAACGCGGTCACATACTGCGCTAGCAAATTTTTCGTAAGTGCCTTTAGCGAGGGGCTTTACCACGAGCTAGCACAGGACAAGCAGGCAAAAATGCAGGCAAAAGTGCTAGCTCCAGCTGCCACAAAAACAGAATTTGGCATGGTGGCAACTAGCAAAGAGAGCTACGACTACGACAAAGCGTTTAAAAAGTATCACACGAGCGAGCAGATGGCGGAGTTTTTGCTTCGACTTTATGATAGCCATTACTGCGTTGGCTCGGTGGATAGAGATAGCTTTGAGTTTAGTTTAAGCAAGCCAAAATTTGACTACGCTATCAAATACGAGCCAAAAGATAACTAGGCGCTAAAGCCCTGGTAGCCTACGCCAAGGCTAGTAAAGCAAAAAAGTAGGACAAAAAAAAGGCAGATCATGAAAGGCGTTAGAGTTGCTATTTTAGGGGTTTGTTTAGTAGGTGCTTGCTTTGGAAATGAACTTAAATTTGACGAGAGCAAGTTTGAGCTAAAAAGCGTGCAAGTTGGCGATAGGATACTTAAATTTAGAGCTTATGAGGGCATAGTCTATGTGGCAAAGCCAGTTAGTGACTATCAGGTGCTAAATTTTTATGTGCCAGAGGATAAATTTAGCGACCAAAAGACGGCCATTTTTATGCCAAATGCTATTGGCGGCTATATGAGCGCAATGCCACCAAAACCAGAAATCCAGAACGAAAAGCCAAATGCCACTCTTGAAGCGCTTCTTAGAGGCTACGTCGTGGCAAGCGTTGGCGCTAGGGGTAGGACGCTAAAAGATGGCGAGAAATTTATCGGCAAAGCGCCAGCCATGATAGTCGATCTAAAAGCGGCCGTTAGATATCTTAAATTTAACGACAAATTTATGCCAGGCGACGCAAATAAGATCATCTCAAACGGTACGAGCGCAGGCGGCGCGATGTCAGCACTTCTTGGCACAAGCTCCAGCGCAAAAGAGTACGAGCCATATCTTAAAGGGCTAGGCGCTGCAAAGGCGGACGATCAAATTTACGCCGCTTCAGCCTACTGTCCTGTTACAAATTTAGAGCATGAAGATGAGGCGTATGAGTGGATGTTTGGGGATTTGGATAAATTTGAAAGTATTGATTTTTCAAGCTTTGATGCGGCCAGCTTTAACGACAGGAGCAAAAAGCCAAAGACTATCACAGGCGAGCTAAACGCCACGCAAAAAGAGCTCTCGCGCGAGCTAAAGAGCAAATTTCCAGCCTATCTAAACTCGCTAAATTTAAAAGACGCCAAAGGCCACGTGCTAAGCCTTGACGAAAACGGCGAGGGTAGCTTCAAAGAGTATATAAACGCTCTCATCTCAAAGGCATTTACCGCTACAAAAAGTAGCGACAAAAACACGTTCATGCCTAAATTTATAACTCTTGATACGCAGGGCTGCTCGCTTGGATATACATTTAAGCTTGAAGACTTCATCGCTTCGCTAAAACGCGCTAAAGAGGTGGTTGCCTTTGACGGATTTGGGCTAGAAAACCCTGAAAACGATCTCTTTGGTGACAGCAAAACGCCTGCAAAGCACTTTACTAAATTTGCAAAAGAGCGAAGTGGCGGCGAGATGGCGGATGCTGGCGTTATAAAGATGATGAATGCTATGAACTACGCTAAAAATAAAGAGGCGGCAAAATTTTACCGAATAAGGCAGGGCACAAACGACACCGACCTAGCCCTTGCCGTGCCTGCTATGCTCGCTCTCTCGCTTAAAAATGCTGGCAAAGAGGTTGATTTCGAAGCGGTCTGGGGACAAGGACACGGCGGTGACTACGACTTAGACGAGCTTTTTGCTTGGATGAAAAGAGTGGTTGAGAAATAAATTTAAGGAAATTTGATGATAAAAAAGCTATTTTTACTAGCGGTTTTGGCGGCTTTTGTCTTTGGGGCGGAAGCGAAAGTGAGCTTATATGAGCTGCTTTCAACGCCAAATAACAATAGCTTGCTAAAGCAGCTTGGCAGGGAAAAAATACTAAGCTCAAAGAGTGAGCCAGGCACGCAGGCGATCTTTTTTATGAGCGCAAAGAGTAAGCCGGAGTTGTTTTATGTGCTTGAGTTTTACGAGGATGAGGCGGCTTATAAAAAGCATATAAGCTCGGCGCATTTTAAGAAATTTGTAGGTGCAAGCGCTGAAATTTTAGCTAGTAAAAAGGCTATAAACGTGAAAAAACGGGCTGTGATTTCAAAAAATTTAACGCCAGAGCGTCTAAAAGATGCCTACTTTCACATTACAAATTTAAGCCTTAAGGCAAAAAGCGATGCGAAATTTGAAAAGATCATCAAAAAATATATGCAAAAAAGTGTAGATGAGGGCGCTTACGCGCAGTTTGCCTTTAGTCAAAAAGAGGCACCTAGCAAATGGGTGCTGGTTGAAATTTACAAAGACGAGGCTAGCTTTGAGAGCTACCGCCACAGCGAAAACTACAAAGCTTATGCCAAAGAGCGAGCTGGGCTAATAGATGAATTTGACGGCTTTGGTCTTAAGAACGAGACCTCATTTAGCAAGATAAAATTTTAGGAGATGTTATGAAGAAAATTTCACTTTTTTTGCGCACTAGCGCTTGTTAGTAGCACGGCTTTTGCCCTTGATAGGGCTGGATGTGAGAGTTTAAAAGATGTGAAAATTTTAAACAACGAGATGATAGACGCGGTGTGGAATGAGAGCGGCGAAGTATCAGCCGATAAGATGTCTGCGCTAACTGGTGGTAGTAAAAACACTATCAAAGCAAAGCCTCACTGCGTGGTGCATGGCAAACTCTATAAGCGCACCGGCAGTGATGGCAAAGAGTATGCGATTGATTACGAGCTAAGGCTGCCAGAGCAGTGGAATGAGAAGTTTTTGTTTCAAGGTGGGGGCGGTATGGACGGCTTTGTAGCGCCTGCTCTTGGCGCGGTGCCGATACGCACAAGCACAGCCACGCCAGCGCTTCTTAGAGATTACGCGGTAGTTACTACAAACTCAGGTCACCCAAAGCCAACGGCTGAGTTTGGACTAGATCAGCAAGCAAGGCTAGACTACGCCTATCAGGCGATCGGCAAGGTCACAGATGCATCTAAGCAAATTTTAGCTGCCGCATACGCCAAAAAGCCAAAACATAGCTACTTCATGGGCTGCTCAAATGGCGGCAGGGCGGCACTCATAGCGGCCCAGCGCTATCCACTAGAATTTGACGGCGTCATCGCTGCAAACCCTGGCTTTAGGCTATCTCGCGCGGCGATCGCTCAGCAGTGGGACAACCAAGCCCTTATGAAGATAGCTCCGAAAAATGAAAAAGGCGAGAAAATTTTCGCAAATACCCTAACTAAGGATGACCTTGAGAAGCTAAGCCACGCCGTACTAGAAAAATGTGACGCCTTAGACGGACTAAAAGATGGGATCATAAATGCGTGGGAAGCATGCAAATTTGATCCAAAAGGTCTAAATTTAGCGAAGCAAAAGATAGAGGCGATAGAGAAAATCTTTAACGGAGCCAAAAACAGCAAGGGCGAGCAAATTTATAGCGGCTGGTTTTATGACTCAGGCGTGAGCGCTGAGGGCTGGAGGCAGTGGAAGCTAGGCGACTCACAAAGTGCTAAGCCAAACGCTAGAAACATCACGCTTTCAAGCGGCTCGGTGAACTACTACTTTTTAACGCCAGCGCAGCCAAATTTTGACACGATAAATTTTGACTTTGACAAAGACACGCCAAAGACTTTCGAGACTGCGGCGATAAATGACGCCATCTCAACAAACCTTAGCACATTTAGCGCAAATGGCGGCAAGCTCATAATAGTAACTGGCGTTTCAGACCCAGTCTTCTCAGCAAAAGATCAAAGGGATTGGTTTAAAAAGCTAGAGGCTGATAATAAAAATAGCCAAAATTTCGCGGCATTTTTTGCGCTACCTGGGATGAACCACTGCGGTGGCGGTAACGGCATAGATGACGTGGATCCGCTTAGTGCGCTTGAAGCGTGGCACGAAAAGGGTGAAGCGCCAAAGAGTATGCTAGCAAAAAGCAAGAGCTACGCTGACAAGGAATTTCTAGTGTGTGCCTATCCAAAGGTGGCTACATACGTGGGTGGCGACACGAGCAAAGCTAGTAGCTTTGTTTGCAAGTAAATTTAAGAAAGTAAATTTAAGGGGTAAAAATGAGTGAAATTTTAGTCGTATCAGGTCACACCGACCTTGAAAATTCCTTTGCAAATAAGATCATTTTAGGCGAGCTAAAAAAGCACCTGCCAGAGGCTAAATTTGACATACTAAGCGAGCTTTATAAAAACTACGCTATCGATGTAAAAGCTGAGCAAGAAAAGCTAGTAAAGGCTGATGTGATCGTACTTGTTTATCCATTTTTCTGGTACGGTGTGCCATCGCTTTTACAAAAGTGGTTTGAGGACGTGCTAGTTCATGGCTTCTCTCATGGCAGCAAGGGAGATAAGCTACGTGGCAAAAAGCTGGTGCTTTCATTTACTTCTGGCGCGCCTGAAGAGCTTTATAAAAAAGAAGCGCTTCAGCGATACGAGATAGAGGAGTTTCTGCCGCCACTTAGGGCTCTAGCAAATATGTGCGGCATGGAGTTTGCAGGCTATGTTTATAGCGGAGGGCTATCATATCAGAGCAGGCACGATGAGGCAAAGCTTACTTTGATGAGGCAAAAGGCGCTCGATCATGCAAAGAGGCTAGGCGAGCTGATAGGTAAAATTTCATGATACCAGCAAAATTTTATAAATATGTTTTTGCGTTTATAATGTCAGCATTTATGGCGTTTTTTATGTCATTTGTGCTGACATATCTAAACCTTGGTTTTATTGATGGCTTTGTTAAAATTTGGCTAACTGCTTACATTAAAGCCTTTGCGGTAGCGTATCCAGTGCTTTTGCTAGTCTCTCCATTTGTAACAAAACTCACACAAATTTTATGTAAAAAATAAAATAATAATATACGTTATCAATAAAAATTATTATTTACTTATTTTAATTATTTGGTTATAATCCAATCAAAATTTATCAAAATAGGAGTCAAAATGAGACAGTACGAAACATACAAATGCGAAAAATGCGGCAACGAGATCGAGGTACAAAAAGTTGGCGGCGGTACACTAACCTGTTGCGGCGAAGAGATGAAGTGCGTGACTGAAAATTTAACAGCGGTAAATTTGATGAAGGCATTTGCTGGCGAGTCGCAAGCTAGAAACAAGTACGAGCTTTACGGCGACCTAGCCAAAGAAGCAGGCTATCATGCTATTGCTAGACACTTTTACGAAGCAGCTGAAAATGAAAAATGGCACGCAAGAGCGGAGTTTAAAAAATATCACGAGCTAATGAACGATCCGATCGATAAGATGGATAAAAATTTACTTGATGCGGCAGCTGGCGAAAACTACGAGCATACGACGATGTATCCAGACTTTGCAAAGATCGCAAAAGAAGAAGAGTTAAGAGATGTTGAAAGGCTATTTAACGCGATCGGCAAGGTCGAGGTTGAGCATGAAAGAGAATATCTAGAGCTTAAAAAGATGCTTGATGAAGAGGGCTTTTTTGAGAGCGACGAGGAAGATATCTGGGTTTGTGAGGTGTGCGGACACGTTCACAGAGGCAAAAAAGCTCCAGGTGCTTGCCCACTTTGCAAAGCTCCAAAAGAGTATTTTAAACGCGAATTTCTAGGCTAAAAAGCCAAAAATAGCCAAGACACTTGTCTTGGCTATTAATTTAAGTCATAAAATATTATAAAAATGATACAATCCTTTCAAATTTTCACAAGGAGAAAGAGATGAAAAAATCACTTTTAGTTTTAGCTACTCTTGGCTTTGCACTAAGCCTAAACGCTGCAGATCTTACAGATACTTGCAAATCATACTTCTCAGACATCGACAAAATGGTCGAAGCTTACAAACAAGCTGGACAAGAGCAACAAGTAAAAATTTATGAAGATCAAAAGAAACAATCAATGGATCAACTTGCTGCACTTCCAAAAGAGCAACAAGACGCTACTTGCAAACAAGCTAAAGAGATGTTTGCTCAAGTAATGGAACAAATGAAAAAACAAGGTCTTTTAAAATAAATTTTTTATGGCTAGTTTTTCTAGCCATATCCTAATTCTCTTTTTCTAATTCGTTATTTACACCGATCTCTTTTACTTCTATATCTTTTTGCTCATCTGGAGACAAGCGTTTAAAATTTTCAAGTCTACTAACAAGACCATCTCTACCACTAAAACTTGATGCAAGGGCGTTAAAATGTTTATTTGCAGTATTTAGTGTATTGCTAAGTCTATTCATATGCTCGGCCACATTGCGGACTTTATCATAAATTTTAATCGCACTCTTTACGATATTTTTGGCCTCTTCATTGCCACGCTCTATGCGCCATAAATTTGCCACTGTGCGAAGAATAGGCATAAGCGTAGTGTGAGATACTAGTATTACGCGCTTTTGAAATGCGTAGTCAAAAAGGGAACTATCAAATTTCATAGCCTCGATATATGCTGGCTCAATTGGTATAAACATCAATACAAAATCAGGGCTATCAGGTACGATCTCGCCGTAATTTTTACTATTTAAACTATCTATGTGATTTTTCATAGAAGCAATATGCTCTTTCAATGCTAAATTTAGCTCCTCCTCATTGCTGGCTGTGATAGCCTTTTCGTAAGCTATAAGTGAGACTTTAGAATCAACTATTAGGTGTTTACCATCTGGTATCTTTACTATAAAATCAGGAATAAGACGTTTGCCTTCTTCGTTCTTGAAATTTTGTTGTGTCAAGTAATGCTCATCTTTTACAAGTCCAGAAGCCTCAAATGTGCGTTCAAGCTGTATTTCACCCCAGTTTCCAAGTGTTTTATTGCTACCTTTTAGTGCAGTGGCTAGTGAATTTGCCTCTTTTGACATTGAGATACCAATTTCACTTATGTGCTTAATCTGCGTTCCTAACGCGCTCATGCCTTTAACTGATTCGTCGTGGACTGCATTTACGCGCTCTTGAAAGGTTGAAATTTGCTCCTTTAGCGGCTTTAGTAAAAGATCTAAAGAATTTTGGCTATTTTGTGTGAAATTTGCACTTTTTTCTTCAAATATTTTATTTGCAAGATTAGAAAATTCCAAATTTAACTCATTTTTTACTTTTAATAAATTTGCCTCTTGCTCTTTTAGGCTATTTTCTTTTGCTTCTATTTCATTTCTAAGCACAGCCATATCACGTTTTAATCTATTTTCTCTCTCATTTGCTTCAGCTAAAGCATTTTTATTTTGATTTAGTTCGGCTAGTGCCGCATTAAAATTTGCTTCATTGTTTTTAGCTCGTTCATTTGCTGTACCGATACTCTCTTTAAGCTCATTTATCACGCGCTCCATCGCATCTTCGGCTTCGTCTTTTTGTACCATTTTGGTTTTTATCGCATCGATCTCACTGATGAGCTCGTCTATTCGCTCGTGATTTGACATAAGCCTTGCTTTTTGCTCGCTGATTAGTTGCAGATTTTCACTATTTTTAGATACTAAATTTGTTAGATTTGATGAAATTTCAAAATTTTCTTGCTCTTTTTGCGCTAAATTTCTCTTTAACTCGAGTTTGTCTCTATTAAATGAATAGATGACAAATATCGCAATCAAAAATAGTACTCCTAAAAATATGGCAGCATAAAAATAGAAATCTTGTTGCATTTAGTATCCTTAAAAAAATGAAGAAATTTTTATATTTTTACAAAAGCAAATAGACTACTCCTTGCTTTTGTAATAAATTTTTATGCTTCTAGCACTGCTCCGTTGCTTGCGTTTGTAACTAGTTTGCGGTATTGCCTTAACCAGCGAGAGGTTAGCGCTTTATCAACTGGCTTAAATTCTGCTCTTCTCTTTGCGATCTCAGCCTTGCTTAGGCGAACATTGATCTCGTATTTATCGACGTCTATATCGATGATGTCGCCATCTTGTAGCAAGCCTATCATGCCGCCCTCAGCTGCTTCTGGGCTTACGTGACCAATACTTAGACCCCTTGTCGCCCCGCTAAAGCGACCATCTGTGATGAGCGCTACGTCTGCACCAAGGCCTCGTCCCATGATGAGTGAAGTAGGGCTTAGCATCTCTTGCATGCCAGGGCCTCCGCGTGGGCCTTCGTAGCGGATGACGACGACATCGCCTTTATCTACTTTACCACTTGAAATGCCAGCTATTGCTTCATCTTGTGAGTTAAAGCAGACTGCTTTGCCGCTAAATTTACGCTCGCCAACGATGCCAGCTGTCTTGATGACACAGCCTTGCTCGGCTAAATTTCCAAATAAAATGGCAAGTCCACCAACTTGCGAATAGGCGTTTTCTACTTTATGAATGATGCTTTCATCTTTGATGTCACTTACCTTTACACGCTCTCCCAGAGTTTCGCCACTAACTGTGAGATTATCTAGATTTAGCATGCCATTATCTCTGCGTGAAATTTCTTTTATCACTGCATTCATGCCACCAGCTCTGCCGATATCCTCCATATGCACATTTGGCAAGCTTGGGCTGATCTTAGCGATGTGAGCGATGTTTTGGCTGATTTTATTTAGCTCTTTGATGTCTAAATTTACGCCAGCCTCTCTTGAGATGGCTAGCATGTGAAGGACGGTGTTACTGCTACCACCCATTGCCATATCAACGACAAGCGCGTTGCGGATCGCTTTTTCATTTAGTATGTTTCTGATTTTAAATTTCTCATCAAGTGCGATCTCACAGATCCTACGAGCAGCCTGCCTGATGAGCTCCTCACGCTCCGGAGTTAGTGCTAGGATAGTGCCGTTGCCAGGGAGTGCTATGCCCATCGCTTCACAAAGCGTGTTCATAGAATTTGCCGTAAACATACCGCTACAGCTGCCACCGCTTGGACACGCGTTGCACTCGATATCTCTTAGCTCGGCCTCATCTATCTCTTTGGTCTCAAATTTACCAACCGCCTCAAATGCAGTCGCAAGGTCAATCGGCTTGCCATCTTTTGTGTAGCCCTTTTTCATTGGGCCGCCGCTTACAAACACGGTCGGTACATTTACTCTTAAAGCGCCCATAACCATACCAGGGACGATCTTATCGCAGTTTGGCATACAAACAAGTGCGTCAAGTGCATGAGCGTTCATCACAGTTTCTATCGAGTTTGCGATGATCTCGCGGCTAGGCAAGCTATATAGCATGCCTCCATGCCCCATCGCGATGCCGTCATCCACGCCGATGCAGTTAAACTCAAATGGAATACAGCCATTTTTGCGAATTTCATCTTTTAAAATTTGCGCATATTTATTTAAGAAAAAGTGCCCAGGAATGATCTCTATAAAGCTGTTTGCAACGCCGATAAAGGGTTTAGCAAAGTCATCGTCTTTTAGCCCAGTCGCACGCAAAAGTGAGCGGTGTGGGGCTCTTGTGTAGCCTTTTTTGATTATATCGCTTCTCAAATTTGATCCTTTTTTAAAATTTGAGAGGATTTTATCACATATAAAGTATCAAAGATTTTAAAAAATTTTTGCGAATTTAAAAATTTTTTTATTACATAAATAACACATTAAATTTTTAAAATTTAGCCAAAAAGGATGAGCTAAATAGCTACGAAATTTCGGTAATTTTAATCAAAGCAGTATGCAAAATAATAACGTAAAAATATTATCAATGTGTTATAAATATTGATTTATAGGGCTTTATTGTACCCTGGTACAATTTACAAGACCTATGAAAATTTATACAATGCGATAAAATTTTTTAACAAGGATGAGAAAATGATCGCAAAAATAGAGGGCATAAAAGTGATGCCAATGCAAACTAAAATTTTAAATTCTGGCGCAAACTTTTATGAAAATAACTTCACAAATACAACTTTAATTTTTCCTTTTTACGCGAAGAAGTAAAACAACTTCTAATCTCCAAAACAAGAGCGATTAGCTTTTATTTTAAATTTAATTTATAGTTAAGAGAGTTTTATATGCAAAGTGAAAAAATAGAAATTTTACTTGATGAAGTGAATGAAACAATAGATTCGATATTTAGAACCTGTAATAAAAATGGTGGAACAAAGAAAGCTTTGGAAAATAGAAAGCTAAATAAAGAAATTTTAAAAGATAAATTTGTATCGATCTTTTTAAAATTTGACCAGATAGACAATGATAATTTTAAAAGCACAGTTCTTGCAAGTGATGAGACAAAAGAGCTAAGCGATATGGTAAAAGCATTCGAAGCGGATAAAGATATAGACTTGCCAGAACTAGAGCGAGCGATAAATTTTAACCTTACTAGAATCAAAGAAGCAATCTATAAATTTCAAAACAACAACTAAAAGCTGGTGCGAGAAAAATCTCACACCAGATACTGCTAATAACTAAATACCTCCGGATCAATAACCATCGCCCTATAAGCGACATCATCTCTTGAAGCAGAGTCCACATCCATCTCAAATTTGATCTCATTTGTCTTTGGATCGATCTCAACTAAGACCATTTTGATAGTCTTGTCAGGACGGAGTAAATTTACATTTGAGCTTGAGATGAAATAGGTATTTTTATCATTTTGCCACTCGACGTTACTAGTAACTGCGCTATAAAAGTCAAAGCCACGCTCCTTACCAAACTGCCAAGTTTGCTCTACCGTACCCTTTTTCTCATCTATCTTATACTCAACCGCACGAGAGTATTTATCCTCTTTAAAGGCTGGCTGCTCCATGCCCCTTGCATCGCCATTGTCAAAGACACTTAGGTGTTTTACACTGCCTTTGTTGTCGTATCTTGGCGTTAGCCATGCAGTGTGCTGAGTCCATGACCAGTCAAATTCGTCCTCGCATTTTGAGTTTTCGCATTTTATCTTATTGCCTTTGCTATCGACTGGAGTTAGCACTTTGGCTTTAAATTCTTCACTCCAGCCCTCAGGCGAAGCTAGTATCCATTTTACTTTTTTATCTCGGCCGATTTTAACGATACCTTGGTGGCGAAGTGAGAGGATAATGCTATCGTCGCTCTCATCGTATGAGATAGAATTTACGTGAGCCCAGTTTCTACCTGTGCCAGTAGAGGTGATGTCGCCAAATGGCTGATCGTTGCTTATCTTTATCTCTTTTGTGTCCATGTCGATATTTAGGCAAACGGCTCTTGCATCAAGCGCTTTTATGAGGTTGCTGCGGTAGACGTTGTTTCCAAAAATTTCATTTAGATCCCACTCTTCGACCACTTTGCCGGTGTTATCGACCTCGATGATGTGATCTCTTATAGTGTGAGAAATTTTGCCATCTTTGTGGTGGTAGTTGTATTTGCCAACTCTAAGAAGTACGTGATCGTCCTTTAATGGCATAACTTCATGGCTTAGATCGATGTAGCCTCTTGGAAGCGGGCGATTATAAATTTCTTTTCCCATAAGGTCATATCTTAGATATCTTTGAGCCATACCAAAGCTGATATCGCCATTTTTTAGCTGATGAAAGCCCATCATCATGCCTCCATCCATCACTCTTCTCTCGCTACGATCGTAAAATTTCTGATAGTCAAGATACCATCTAACCTCGCCTTTAGTATCTACGATGTAGTTTTCGGTAAAGTCATTCCAGCTAGCAGCGCCGCCATTTTTCCAATCAAGCGGTTTATAGACGCTTGTGATCGTGTTATTTATGAGATAGAGCCTGTTTTTAAAGGCAGGATCGACCTTTTTGACGCGAGTCTTTTGCATGTGAGAAAATCTAAAATCACGGCTATATGTGACGATAGGCTGGGCGTAAATTTTATATGTTTCTACCTTTTTAGCTCCGTTAAATGTGTAGCTTACGACTACTTCATTTAGATAGTCAGGATAAAGTCCCCAAATAGGCACACCATCATGCGTAAGCAAAGCATGCTCTGAGACGTTGTAGTCGATGTCGATGCCGCCATCTGGCTTGCCTTTTACTTTGACATGGATATCTTTGATGTCTTTGCCAGCTCTATCGATGATAGCAGTTAGCGGTGATACGTCGTAAGGATTTATAAAGACTGATCCAAGCTCGCCTTGAACCTTTACGTGATGAGCCAGGACTCCAGCCTCTAGTGGCGTGATGCCTATACTAAGACCACTAACCAAAACAGCCGCAAGGGCAACAGAACCTAAGAAATTCTTGCTCATTTTTGCTCCTTTAATAAAATTTAATGATATCTTACTACCCAAATTTCACACAGAACTAACGCTTATATGAAAAGTGGCTTAAATAAATTTATAAAGAAGTCGTTTTAAAGAGTAAAAATAAAAAGAAGAATTTAGGAGCAAAAGCCCCTAAATTTTAGTTATTTGCCTCAAATTTCTTAAGAGAAAAGAGAACAAATTTATAGCTAGCAAATAGCGTCACTGGCCAAAGTATCAAAAAAATTCCTGCTTCTAGCATCTTTTATCCTTAGTATGCGTGATGATCATTTTTGATCTCATCTTGTGTGATCTTCTTGCTATCTATCGCTCGCCAAACAACGATGATATAGGCAAGCACTACTGGCACTAGCAAGCTAACATATGCCATAACGCCAAGTGTGTAGTGGCTTGAGCTTGCATTTTTGATAGTTAGCGAGCTAGCAAGGTCGCTAAATGACGGATAAAATGCTGTGCCATTTAGTCCTGTTATCAAAAATAGCGCAGTCACAGCTAGTGTTACGCCAACGCCGTAAGCAAAAATTCCACGGATGCTTTTTGTAAATGCCCCTTGGAAAATTCCAACAAGTACCAAAACAACGCCAACAAGAAGCAATATACCAACGATAGGCATCTCGATCAAATTTATAGCGTATTTGTAAGGCATAAGGCTAATTACGCCATTTGTGTCGTATGCAAAGCCATCTTTTGTAAGCACCCAAGCAAGAAATCCTAGGAAAAATGGCAAGAATAGCACGGTATTGACAAGTAGCTGTTTTCTAGCGTTTTGTATAAATTCGCCATCAGCAATGTTGTTTATAAGATATAAGCATCCGCCTATGCGAGATAGGAAAAACATCGCTATGCCAAGTAAATACAAGTAAGGATTTGCCAAAGCTTCAAGACCGCGAAATGGAGTCTTCCACTCGACAAAGTTGTGCTCATTTAGCACAAAGTCGCTTCCGCTAAAGAATGTACTAACCGCCATGCCAATAAGGATAACGCCAAGTGAGCCATTTATGAAAAGGAAAATTTCATAAGTTCTAGCACCTAAGAAGTTATCAGGCTTTTTGCGGTACTCGTAGCTTACGGCTTGGATGATAAAGCAAAATAAAATAGCCAGCCAAACCCAGTAGGCACCACCAAAGCTAGTAGCGTAAAATAGCGGGAACGCCGCAAAGCACGCGCCTCCAAACATAACAAGCGTTGTAAATGTAAGCTCCCATTTTCTACCGATAGAATTTATGAGCATATCTTTTTTAAGCTCGTCCTTGCCAAGGCTAAAGATGAGCGACTGGCCACCTTGAACAAACATCATAAATACCAAAAGTCCGCCAAGAAGGCTAACTATAAACCACCAATAAATTTGTAAATTTTCTAAGCTTAAACTATGCATGGTCGTTAAATCCTATCTTTATTTGCTTAAGCATGATTTTGATCTCAGCAATTAGCAAGACCGTAAATAAAACAGCAAATAATATAAATGAAATTTTGATATTTGAGTCTGCTAAATTCGTAGCTCCGACGCCAACGGTCATGAGATCTTGTATCACCCATGGCTGACGGCCGACCTCTGCTACTATCCAGCCAGCTTCAGCTGCTATATAGCCAAGCGGTATGGTAAAGAGGCAGATCCACAAAAATGCTCTTATGTTTTCAAATTTATACTTTCTTGAGAGATTTAGATAAAGAGTGATAGCAAAAAGAGCTATGAAGTAAGTGCCAAGAGCGACCATGATGTGAAAGCTATAAAATGTAAGTGCAACTGGCGGCACAGCGTCTTTTGCGTCCTTAAGATAGCCATATCCTAAGAAATTTAGGTTACTTTCTAAATTTGAAAGAGAAGTTTTCATTAGGCTCTCATCATTTGCTTTTTTAGCCTCTTTGTAGTTTTTAAGAGCTTCGATAGCTACTTTGCCCTTTGCCATCTTCTCTTCTACGCTTATTAGATTGTGCTCGCTATTACCATAAAGTAGGTCATTTATACCTGGCGTAAATGAGTCAAGCTCTCTGTTTGCCATGATGCCAAGTGCATAAGGCACCTTTATCTCAAGCAAAAATGGCTCGCTCTCGTCGCCAAGCTTTTTAGCTAGGTTTAAAATACCAGCAGCAACTAGACCAGCGTTTTTCTCGCCCTTGTAAAGTCCCTCCATGGCTGCTAGCTTCATAGGCTGCTTTTGAGCTACAAAATATGCGCTTTCATCGCCACTAAGTAACAAAAATGCCGATGTGATAAGGCCAAATGCGCTAGCAACGACGATACTTTTTTTAGCTAGCAAGATGTGGCGTTTTTTGATTAAAAACCAAGCAGAAATTCCTATCACAAAAAGAGCCGAGATAGTGTAGCCGCTAGTTACTGTGTGCAAAAATTTGCTAATGCCAAGAGGATTTAGCGCGACTTCAAAGAAATTTTCCATCTCCATTCTTGCAGTATCTGGATTAAATTTCATGCCTATTGGGTATTGCATCCAGCCATTTGCGATTAAGATCCAAAGCGCGCTTAAATTTGAACCAATCGCGACAAGCCAAGTTGAAAGCAGGTGAAATTTCTTGCTAACCTTTTCCCAGCCAAAAAACATAATGGCAAAAAATGTACTCTCCATGAAAAATGCGAGCAAACCTTCTATCGCAAGAGGAGCGCCGAAGATATCGCCGACAAACCAGCTGTAATTGGCCCAGTTTGTACCAAACTCAAACTCCATGATGATGCCAGTAGCTACACCGATAGCGAAATTTATACCAAAGAGCTTTAGCCAAAATTTCGTTATCTCAAGCCAGACTTTATCGCCAGTTTTGACATATATCGTCTCCATAATGGCAATGATAAAACTTAGCCCCAAGGTAAGTGGGACAAACAAAAAGTGGTAAATGGCAGTCAGCGCAAACTGAGCCCTAGACCAATCAACAAAATCCATCTCAGACATTTTATTCCTTTATTAAATTACGAATTACAAATTCGCTTTTTTCTTCGTCGGTTTGAAATTTGGTATTTAGAGTCTCGTTAAAGATGAAGGCTTTTAAAATTCCAAACATGATGATAAGCTTTATTATTATGAGAAGCCATAATTTTTTGCCTATTTTCATGTTTTTAAAGCCCTCTATATATAAAGAGGCAATGATGTTTAGGTAGTTTTTTATCATAGTTTTTGAAGTCTATAACAAAAAGACTTAAAGAATAATTTTTAAAATTTATACGATTAATGCCTTACTAAATATTTAAGGGGTATAATCCGCAATTAAAAAATAAATAAATTTAAGGAAATTTAATGGCAAAAGAGACGAAGTACATTTTTATCACAGGTGGCGTTTTAAGCTCACTTGGAAAAGGCATCGCAGCTGCGTCTATCGCGACTCTTTTAAAAAATTCCGGCTTAAAAGTAAGTGTTTTAAAAGCTGATCCATATATCAACGTAGATCCTGGCACGATGAGCCCGTTAGAACACGGCGAAGTTTTTGTCACAGACGATGGGGCAGAGACAGATTTGGATTTGGGACATTATGAGAGATTTTTAGATGAGAGCCTAAGTCAAGATAATAACTTCACAACCGGTAGAGTTTATAGCTCAGTGATCGAAAAAGAGCGAAGAGGCGATTACCTTGGAAAGACTATACAAGTGATCCCTCACATTGTTGGCGAGATAGTTGATCGCATCAAAAAAGCAGGCGAGGGCAAAGATGTCCTAATCGTTGAGATCGGCGGAACCGTTGGCGACATCGAGGGATTACCATTTTTAGAGGCGATAAGAGCGCTAAGAGTGGAAGTTGGCAAAAAAAGAGCACTAAATATCCACCTAACTCTCGTGCCATTTATCAAAGTAGCTGGTGAGCTAAAAACAAAGCCAACCCAGCATAGCGTAGGCGAGCTAAGACGTATAGGCATAACACCAGACATCATCATCTGCAGATCTGAAATGCCACTAAACCGTGAGCTAAAAGATAAGATAGCAGCAAGCTGTGGTGTGGAGAAAAACTGCGTCATAGAAAGCTTAGACAGCGCAAGTATCTATCAAATTCCGCTTTCATTTTTAAAGCAAGATATATTAACGCCGATCGCTGAAAATTTAGGCTTTAATGAGCTAAAACCAGATATGGCAAAGTGGGATAGCCTAGTAAAAAGGATAATCGCTCCAACAAATGAAACTACAATAGCATTTGTGGGTAAATACATCGATCTAAAAGAGAGCTACAAAAGCCTAACTGAGGGCATTATCCACGCTGGAGCAAATTTGGATGCTAGGGTAAATTTACGCTGGATAGATAGTGAAAAGATAGAAGAGAACAATGTAAATGAGCTTTTAAAAGACGTAGATGGTATCTTAGTCGCTGGTGGCTTTGGCGAAAGAGGCGTTTTAGGCAAGATGCAGGCTATAAAATTTGCTCGTGAAAATAAGATCCCTTATCTTGGAATTTGCCTTGGTATGCAGCTAGCACTCATTGAGTTTGCAAGGGATGTTTTGGGCTTAGAAGATGCAAATTCTATGGAATTTGACAAAGAGTGTAAAAACCCTATCATCTACCTAATAGATAGCTTCATTGACGCTCACGGCAAAAAACAGATAAGAACGCACACAAGCCCACTTGGCGGCACGATGAGGCTTGGAGCATATAACTGCGACATCAAACCAAAGACACTTTTAGCTGAAATTTATGGCAATGCAAAGAGTGTAAAAGAGCGCCACCGCCACCGCTACGAGGCAAATCCAAAATATAAAGAAATTTTTGAGAAAAATGGTCTTTTAGTAAGTGGCGAGAGCGATGGGCTGATAGAGGCTATCGAGCTAAAAGGCCATCCATGGTTTGTAGGCGTGCAGTGCCATCCTGAATTTACTAGCCGTCTAACTAAACCAAATCCTGTGATATTAGGCTTTATAAAGGCAAGTTTGGAAAACGTCAAATCTTAAATTTAGAGCCATCTGGCTCTAAAAATTCTTTTAAAAATTTTGCTGTTTTTATTAAATTATTTATCAAATAAATCCCACTTCTTTCTATAAATTTTTTAAGGAGAAAAATGAAAACTTTAATCATCTTAGCACACCCTAACATCCAAAACTCGGTCATAAACAAACGCCTGCTACAAGAGGCTCTCAAAGAGCCGCAGCGCTTTAGTGTTCATGATTTGACGCAGGTTTATGGGGGTGGCAACATCGACGCTGCACGCGAGCAAGAGCTCATCAGAGCCCACGACGCCCTCGTTTTGCAGTTTCCGCTTCACAACTTCTCCTGCCCTCCGATTTTAAAATCGTGGATCGACGCGGTGATGACGCATGGCTTTGCCTACGGACGCGGTTCAGACGGCATAGCGGGGCGCAAGGTAGCGCTAGCCGTGACCGCAGGCATCAAAAAGAGCGACTACTGCCCGCAAGGACGCTATCATTTTAGCTTGCGTGAGGTTCTTACGCCCTTTGAGCTTGCGTTTAAATACTATTTTCACGCCGATTACCGCGACTTTTTCGCATTTTACGGCGCCGAGGAGACTCCGGGTGTGGATTACGTATCAAGCCAGGATGATTTAGAGCGCGGTGCCAGAGAATACGCGGAGTTTTTGAGAAATTTGGAATAAATTTTATAAAAATGGTTTAAGCTTTATGGCATAAACCATTTAAAATTTATAAATTTAATTGTATAAATTTTTGCTAATACTTACTATTTTTAGCGGGTTAAATTTGTAAAGACTATCAATTTAACAAAGCTTTTAAGCTTGCTATGAGCCCTAAAATCTTACTTTCATTTAAAATTATAAGAAATTAAATTTCAAAAAGATATAATCCAAGCATTCAAAATAAAGACGAAAGATTGCGATGAAAAAGAAGTATTTTTATAGCCAAATTTTTGGCAATATGGGTGTAAATTCAAGTGAACAAGTGGCATTAAATAAAGTTGGCAAGTTATTCAAAAATTCTTGCCAAAACCATGCTAAATAAAGAGGACATAAGGAATTTACTAGCGCATAGATTTTGTAACGACATACATAAAAAAATTAGTGAAATTCCGACACCAAGTGCCTTAAAAGATATCTACAAAGGTGCTAACCGCATAAAAGAAGCGATCGAGAAAAACGAGCGCATAGCCATTGTGGGCGATTATGATGTTGATGGTGTTGTTTCGAGCGTAATTTTGGCCGAGTTTTTTGATGATCTTGGTGTGAAAGACTACCTAGTAAAAATTCCAAATAGATTTAAAGATGGATATGGGCTAAATCCTGAGATAATAGACGAACTCTCAGCTGATGTAAGCTTGATTATCACCGTTGATAACGGTATCTCTGCAAACGATGCAGCCATTATCTGTAAAGAAAAAGGCATCGATCTTATTATCACTGATCATCACATGCCTCCAGCTGTTCTCCCAGAAGCTTATGCGATCATCAATCCAAAACAAGAAGACTGCAACTTCCCAAATATCGAAATTTGTGGTGCTGAGGTTGCTTGGTATTTGGTTGGAGCGTTAAAGGATGTTTTTGGGCTAAATTACGATATGAGCAAATTTCTAGAGCTTTTAGCTATCGCGATAATCGCTGATATGATGGAGCTAAGAGATATGAATAGAATGCTTGTTCGTCTTGGCATTTGTAAGTTAAATGCGTCTAAGCGTTCTGCATTTCACGCTATAAAAGAGTTTTATGGTAAGGAAAAATTTGAGTGTGATGATATTAGCTTTCTTATAGCTCCACTTATAAATTCAGCCGGACGCATGGACGATGCGATGAATTCATTTGACTTTTTACGTGCTAAAAGTATCGAGGAAGCTTACAACTACCTTGATACGATCATTGAATTTAACAACTCCAGAAAAGAGGAAGAGCGCCAACTCTTTGAGTGCTCGCTAAAGGACGTAAAAGAAGATGATGAAGTCATTATCACTTGGGGAGAGCAGTGGCATGAGGGTGTGATAGGTATCGTAGCAAGCCGCCTTGCAAAGCACTTTGCAAAGCCAGCTATCGTCTTTAGTATCGATAAAGGTCGTGCAAAAGGTAGTGCTAGAAGCATTGGCAAGCTTGATATCTTATCTCTCATAGCAAGCCACGAAAATTTACTAACAAGCTACGGCGGTCACAAAGGAGCGGCTGGACTTACGCTTGCGCCTGAAAATTTGGTGAAATTTAAAGAAGCAATAAATAAAAGTTGCTCATGCCTAAATATGCAAGAGTGCAAAAGCTCGGACGAGCTACTTGGCGATATAATGCCAAGCGAGATAGACTTTGAGCTGCTTGAAATTTTAGAATTTTATGAGCCATACGGGCAGAAAAACCCTCGCCCAGTCTTTAAGATAAAAAATGCTCTTGTTAAAAATGAAAGACTTATAGGAAGAGATCAAAATCACTTAAAGCTCATCTTGCAAAAGGATAATAAAACACTTGAGGCTCTATTTTTTAACTTTACAAAACATGCTAGAGTTGGCGAGATGATAGATATTATCTTTTGTATATCAAAAAATTCATTCCGCGGACTTGTTACTCCACAGCTACTCATAAAAGAGATTTTATAAATTTTATCTCGGTTTTATAATGCTAAAATTTTAATAAAACCGAGATTTCTTCGGTTTTAATTCACCAAAATCGTTTCTTTATATATTTAATGCAGTCCAACTAAAATAATACTATTTGAGTCAAATTTCTGTATTGTAAAATTAATGTTATATAAATATTTATACTTTATTTAAGTTCATTTTTGCTTTAATTTTAATTTTAAATATTAATTTCATAGGACTAAACATGAAAATTTCTTACGTTTTAGCATTTGCTTTAGTATCAAATTTAATGCTTGGTGCTGAAGAAACGATAGACTTGGCTCCGGTTACCGTTTCTGCAAAGATACAAAAGTCCGTTCTTGACGAACCGACAAAGGCTCAAATAGTAGGCAAAGGCGCGATACTAGAAAACGGCGACATCGCTAAATCGCTTTTAAATTTGAGCGGCTTTACGATGGAGCGCAAGGGTGGAGGCGGCAGCGAGGTTTATTATCGTTCGCAGACGGCGGCTAGACTGCCGGTGCTAATCGACGGTAGCACGCTAAACGGCGGTTGCGGTATGCGCATGGATACGCCCATCACCTACATCTCGGCGCAAAACTACAGCTCGGTTCGTATCGTAAAAGGCCCGCAAGACGTCAGATACGGCGCGCTCATTAGCGGCGGCATATTTTTCGATAGAGAGATAGCAAGGCTGTCAAAACCGAGCTTCGGAGGAAACGTAAGCGTGCTGGGCGGCAGTTTTAAGCGGTTTGAAACTACCGCGGACGTAGTGGCGGGCAACGAGCTGGGCAGCATAGAGGTTTCCGGCGGACACTACGAGAGCGGCGATTATAAAAGCGGCGGCGGGCAGAAAATGCATACGCACTATAAACGCAACAGCGTCTCTCTCGTGGGTACGCTAACGCCTACGGAAACTACCGCATTGTAGTTAAGTGCGGATCTGGGGGAGGGCGAAGCGGCGTATGCCGATAGGATGAGGGACGGCATACAGTTTGACCGTAAGTCTTTCGGACTCAAATTTGAACAAGACGTCGGCGAGCACAAGATTAGGCTAAGCTCATACTATCATCAAATCGATCACATAATGGACAACTTCACCATGCGTCCGGTGGTGCCGGGCACGGGGCGCGGCAAGGGATACAGCATCAGTCACCCGATACGCGATATGTACGGCTTTAAGCTAGAAGGCGAGTTAAATTTCGATAATCTAACCAGCTTCATCGGCGCCGGTTATTCGCAAGACTCCTTTAAATGGCGAGGCGCCGGAACGGGCAGAGCCGGCGTGTCTAAAGCCGAAATGGATGCCGCCGTATCAAAGCCGCACGTAAAAGAGCGCAAGGTAACGTATAAAACGATATACACTCAAAACGAATACGTCCTTGAAAACGACTACGGGCTTTTTGGCGGACTTAGGCTGGACGCGGGCGAGAGAAAACTGCTAAAAACGCATAAGAGCAGGAAAGAAAATTTATTCTCAGGGTTTTTTAGATACGAGAAATATCTACAAAATTTAACGCTCTACGCAGGACTAGGTCACGCGCAAAGGTTACCGGATCACTGGGAAACGAATAAAGACCCAGATCTTAAGCTAAATAAAGAAAGAAACACTCAACTAGACTTTGGCACCGTGCTAAAAGACAAAAACTACGAGCTAAACGCGAATTTCTTTGTCTCGAAGATGGATGATTACATAATGATAAAGTATAACCCTATGGGTATGTCATCAAACGTATTTAATACCGATGCCTTACTATACGGCGGTGAGATCGAGGGCGATACGCTACTAGCCGATATATTTAGGCTAGGGGCGGGTGTATCCTACGTCTACGGCAAGGTGACTAAAAACGCGGGCGGCTTAAAAGACGGCGATGCACTGCCTAAGGTTTCTCCTCTAACGTTTAAACTAAGCGCCGGCCTAGAAAAGCCAGACTGGTTCGTCAAAGCCGACTTCTACGCTAACGCATCGCAAAACCGCGCGCAAAAAGGCTACGGCGACGTGGGCGGTATGGACCTGGGCAAGAGCGATAGCTTCTGGACGCTAGGACTAAGCGCGGGCTATAAATATAAAAATTATCAATTTTTGCTAGCGGCGGAAAATCTAAACGACGCCAAATACGCCTATCATAACTCAAAAGGCGGCTACGGCGGCGGTATCGCAGGCTACGAGACTATCCCGAACGGCACGAGGCTTTATGAGCCAGGTAGAAGCTTTTGGGCGAAATTTAAGGTACATTTTTAGGGCGTAACTTAATAAATTTGCATGGCTATGGGCTTAGGATTTGCCCTAGAGCTGTGCCAAATTTAAGTATTTTTACTCTTATCTTCTTAATAATACTCACGCTTGCTATATTTACTATTAGTAATAAATTGGCACTTGGTATAAAATTTCTTATTAAATTTTAAAGCCAAAGGATGATTAAAATAGGGCTTTATTAAATTTAAATTTTATATAGATTAAAAGCTTAGATGTAAAATCTCAGAAATTTTTTAAAGGAGAGGTATGAAAAATTTACTTGTAAAATCAAGCTTGATTCTAGCTTTGGTAAGCTCAGCAGCACTAGCTCAAGGTGCATTTGTCGGCGGCGAAGGTGATTATTCGTTTAACTCAAAAATCAAAACAAAAAACATAGCAAGTAGTGAGAAAAATAACTTCAAAAAAGGTCATTATGGTCTTGGCTTTTATGGCGGTTATGATTTTGACAGCTATAGAGCTTATGGCGGTTATTATTATGACTTTAAAGCTAGGAAAAATGCTGGTGAATCAGATGCAAAATGGAGTAAGCATAAATTTTTAGGCGGCGTTGATTATACGCCAAGCATCACTGAAAATTTTAAAGCCGTTCTTGGCGGATACACAGGCCTTGGCTACTTGAGCGTTAGAGAGAGATTTAATAACGAAACAAGTAAGAAAAATTTCAAAGGCTTACTAGTTGGCGCAAAAGCGGGCGGCATCTACTCATTTGACGAACATAACGCGATCGAGTTTGGCTTAAAAGCTGATAAGACTTTTTATAAGAAAAATAGCGGAGCTCAGCTAAGAGATACGACTATAGGAATTTATACAGGCTATACTTATAGATTCTAACATTTAGGCAAGGCTAGGCTTTGCCTTATTTTGGGCTACTCTCTACCTTCAAGAAGTGGCACAAAAAGGCACTCATCTAAGTACTCTTTTTCTAAATTTCCATCTTTATCTTTTTTAAATTTAGCGATAAATTGCTTGCCATCTTTTTTCATTGGAGCTACTAAAATTCCACCATTTTTAAGCTGCTTAAATAAATTTGGCGAGATCTCATCAGCAGCTGCCGAGAGCAGGATACGATCAAATGGTGCGTAGCTTCGCCAGCCATTGTTGCCGTCATCATATCTTACATGCACGTTTTTTATTTTTAGTGCCTCGAAGCGTTTTTTCGCCTCCATGGCTAGTTTCTCTATTCGCTCGACGCTAAAAATTCTATGTGCAAGTTTGCTTAAAATCGCTGCTTGATAGCCACTACCGCAGCCTATTTCTAGGATGTTATCCATATTCTCGCACTCTAGCGCCATTGTCATCTTTGCCACAGTTAGCGGTGAGCTGATCCACTGATTGCCCAGTATCGGCTGAGCATCGAGCTTATAAGCATGCGCAGTGATTGGTACAAAAATTTCACGCTCAGTGGTAGCTATCGCATCGAACAAAAGTGGGCTTAACGTGATCTCATCGGCTATATCGCTAGCCAAATTTTGGCATTTTATCGCTTCTAGTTGAGTCAAAATTTATATCCTAAATAAAAATTAAATCGTTATTATACGATTTAAAACTTATCTTAAAATTTATAAAATCCCTAAATTTGTCTTGATCTCTTTTATTAAATTTGCATCAAAAATCATCTCTTTAACAAGTGTGCCATTTGGTAAAAATACCCCAGCAACTTCTAATGCAAGAGAGCTTGAGATCATGACATAGCAGTTGTTTGCGATAGCTAGAGCCTTGCAAAGGCTAAGATAAGCATCCTCTCTAGCCTTGCCCCACATGGCTGGCACCATGATGATATCACATCCTTTTAGCTTTGCCCAAAGTGTGCTATCGCGTAGTTCAAAGCATATTAGCACGCCAAGCTTTAGCCCTCTAAAATCAAATGCATTTATATCGCTCACATCGCCAGCGGCAAAAATTTCATGCTCTAAATTTGGCCTAAAAAGTTCGGCTTTAAATTGTGAATGAAAGACATTATTTGAGTTAAGAAGCAAAAATTCGTTATAAATTTTTGGCTGGTGTGGATTTAGATTTGAAATTTTAGCGAGTCCTGCGCTTTTGTTTAGGCTGCTAAGGTGCGTAAAACCAAGAAATTTATCTGGGCTAAGCGCCTCTTGCAAGCGCTCAAGTAGCATCGCATCAAAGCTACCTATCATACCACCAAGCATCGCTTTGTTCGTCCCTGCAAAAAAACCGTCAAAGTCATAGCCGCTTATGCAAAGCTCGCTTGCAAGCAGGAGCGAATTTTCAGGCGCAGCTTCAACTAAATTTGCAAGCTCTTCTAGGCGATCGGTTGCATTTTTTGCCTTTAATGTTAGGCTTATTAGGTTTAAATTTTCGCTCATTTATTTTCCAAATACAAATGTCATAGGTTTTTCGTCGTGGCAGTCTTTTGGAATTTTGCAGTTTATATCCGTACCACCGATGTTTGGTGTGGCTTTTAAAATAACGCTTATAGCTGTGATTTTATCATCTCTCTGGGAGAGTGGGTCATTAAAAACCCAGATCTCGAAGGCAAGACCTCTAGCCTCATCATGTGAAACCACTCTTACCTCTTTTAGGTCTTTTGCTTCAAAGCCACACTGTTTGTTTATGCCAAGCATCACGTCATTTCCTAGCACAGATCCTAGCGGTGCGAAACTTGGTGCAATTTCGCCGTTTGGCATCTCTTGATAGATTTCTGCTTGGCTTGTCTCTTTTACCTTGACAAGCTTGTAGGCGTAGAAATTTTCGAGATTATTTTTATTTGCTTGATCAATTATCCTTTGATTGCTGCTAGCACACCCCACAAAAAGCACGCAGACAAGGGCTAAAATTCCATTTTTAAAAGTCATCAAAGCTAATGCTTCCCTTGCTGTAGTTTGTCACCTTTGCTTCAAAGAAATTTGACTTTTGGTCGTTAAATTTCGCAAAGTCATCGACCCATTTGATCGGGTGAGTGACGTTGTATTTGCGTTTTAGACCGATCGCAACTAGACGTTGATCGATGAGGTAGTGGATATACTGCTCGATGATATCATCAGTAAAGCCCATTATCTGGTTTTGGGTGATGTATTTGCCCCATTTTATCTCTAAATTTCCAGCTTTTTCAAACATATCATAAATTTTTGCCTCAGTTTCAGGCGTAAAGAGATCGGGTCTTTCTTTGCGGACTGAATTTATCATGTTTTGAAATAGAAGCAGGTGCGTGATCTCGTCGCGTTGGATGAAGCGGATCATTTGAGCTGAGCCTAGCATCTTGCCAGCACGTGCTAGAGCGTAGATCGCTGTAAAGCCGCTGTAAAAGTAGATGCCCTCTAAAATTTGGTTTGCAACCATCGCAAGAAGTAGCTTCTCGTCAGTTACTTCACCTGCAAGCTCCTCGTATACGCTTGAGATGTAGTCATTTTTCTCACGCAAGACGTCGTCGTGCTTCTCCATCTCGTAGATGAGGTCGGTATTGTCACAGATCGCTTCGACCATGACGGCGTAGGACTTGGAGTGGTTTGCCTCTTCGTAGGCTTGGCGGCTTAGTACGGCGTTGATCTCTGGTGCGGTGATGTAAGGGTTGATGTTATCGGCTAGGTTGTTTGTCTGGAAGCTATCCATCGAGATGAGCTGGCTCCAAACTAGATCATACATGCGTTTTTCGGCCTCTGTGAGGTTGTAGGCGTAGTCTCGCACGTCGTCTGTGGTGTCGACCTCTTTTGGAAACCAGGTGTTTGCCTCCATGAGGTCCCAAAGCTTTAACGCCCACTCGTATTTTGCCTTGGTGAAATTTAAAATGCCGTGTGGGTTGCCGTTAAAGACTCTTCTGTCGGTCAAATTTTCATTTGAACTTGGGTTGTATATGCGTTTTCTGTTCATAAATTTCTCTCTTGTTTGTGGTAAAAATTTCTTAAAATATTACCCAAAGCAAGGTAAAAATTTACTTTTATTTAGAGCGCCTTAGTCCTTTTTATGGTCATTAAAAAGCCAGTTATGATCAGCAAAACTGCGATAACGCATGATACTGCAAATACGACCTGACCGACCTCGCCAAACATCTCTCCAGTGTGCAAGCTAAGCACCTTTCGCCCAGCCTTTTTGGCCTCTGGGATACTATCACTCTTGCTAACAAGCTTATTTTCTTTTATCTTGCCAGCGCTAGTGTCAAGCTTTAGTTTGCCCACTTGGCTCTCGCTAGTTTCATAGTTTATAGTGTAGGTGCTTTGGTTATTTTCAGGAATGTTTATCGTGAGTGATTTTAGATCTAGTGTGACATTTTCTTTAAAAATTTGCTTCGCAGTCTCGATCTCTTTAAATTTCTCGTCGCTTATTGAGAGTAAATTTGATTGTGGTAGACTTTTTTTCATTGGAGCTGTTTTTAGGTCAAAAAATATACTATTTACACCGCTTCTGACCCATCCATAAGACCAGTAAAGTCCAGTTAGTGACATCACCACAAGTAAGATCGCCACGTAGGTGCCAAGGCTGGTGTGAAGGTTGTAGAAGCAGGCGTAGCCCTTTGCTTTTGGTTTAATTTTTAGTGAATTTAAGAAATTTCGCTTGATCGCTGGTGCGTAGAGGATGAGGCCACTGATAGCAAGCAGAGCCATGATGATAGAGCTAATGGCAACTATTTGTTTGCCAATATTGGCTGGTATTTTGCTATCAAGCAAGGCAAGACCTAAATTTCTATGAAGACTTAAGATAATGATACGAAATTTCTCACCCCAATCCTCGCTAATAACTTCGCCACTTCTTGGATCTATGAAGAAATTTAATTGCTTTTTATCCTTTGTAATGCTTATACGATAAGCTTCATTTTCTCCACCTATTTGTAAGCTTTCAAGCGTATCAAATTGAATCTCACTTTTTGCTTTAGCTAGGAGTTCATTTAAACTTAAATTTGTTTTTTCGCTAGGAACTAGGTTTATAAAATTTTTATTTATCGCACTTTTGATCTCTTCTCTATAAGACGCAAATGGTGCTGAAAGAGTCATGAATATTAGCGGAATAGCCGCAATTAGTCCAATTATTAGGTGGATGTTGAAGATGATTTTTCCTCGTTTTAAAAACATTTTTTTCCTTTAAATTTTAATAGCGAATATTATTTTATTTTTTGTTAAGAGGAGATAAATTTGGTAAGAAATTTGCTATTTATTTTGAGCGATCGGTAAGAGATACTCAAAGGTTCTGATGACTGCGTTTAGATCCTTTTTATTTAGAGATTTAAATGGTTTTAGTAAGTGATAAAGTGGTTTAAATTTTATAATTAGCTGTAGTGAGCGCGCGTAAATTTCACTCCCTCCGGTTGCCAAATATTCGCTAATGACTTCGCTTGCAAACTCGTCTGAAATTTTAAAACGAAATAACTCATCTATAAAAACAAGCAGATCGCGACACTTTTGAAGCTCTAGGTCATGGCTAAAAAATTTTGACTCAAAGTCTAAAAATTTTATCTCGTCATTTTTTATGGCGATATCCCTAAGGGCTGGGCGTCCGTGTGCAAAATTTAGTGCATGAAGCCCAGCTAGTGCGCGGGCTGCTTTTAGTAGAATTTCATGTTTAAATCTTTCATTGTTGCTATACTTAAAAAGCTGAGAAATCGGTTCACCGACATCTTCTATCACGAAAAACTCATCGCTTTTTAGAATGAGTTTTGGGGCAGGAGCTTTGGCTTCGTTTAAAATTTCAAGTTTCTTTATTTCGTTGGCAAATGATTTATAAGGATTTGGCTTGAAAATTTTAGTTAAAAAGCCACCTTCAATGTTTTTTTCAATACGTTTTAACCAAAATTTTTGTCCATCAAATTCAAAGCTAAAGATACGATCATTGCCGTCACTATGACTTTTTAAAATTTCATTGACATATTGTTTTAAATTTTGCATATTTGTAATTTAGCGAAAGAAATCTGAATTTTTACATATATGTGGCGTAAATTTTAGTAAAAAGTAGTGAAAATATATTAAGCAAAAGAGATAGTAAAGCACTGGTGGAGTTAAGCGGGATCGAACCGCCGACCTCTTGAATGCCATTCAAGCGCTCTCCCAGCTGAGCTATAACCCCAAATAGATTTTGGCATTTTATCTTTTTATGGCTTACAATATTTTGAAATTTGTTTTAGCAAAATAAAATTTTAAGCAATTTTTGGATAATATTGCAAACTTTAACGCGGGAATAGCTCAGGGGTAGAGCACAACCTTGCCAAGGTTGGGGTCGCGAGTTCGAATCTCGTTTCCCGCTCCATTAACTTAGCCCGAGTGGCGGAATGGTAGACGCAAGGGACTTAAAATCCCTCGGTAGTTTTTACCGTACCGGTTCAAGTCCGGTCTCGGGCACCACGATATGGCGACATGGCCAAGTGGTAAGGCATGAGCCTGCAAAGCTTTGATCCCCGGTTCGAATCCGGGTGTCGCCTCCAAACTTCAAAAATAACTACTCAAAGGAATAATAGTGAGAAATTTATTTTTAGCAGCTTGTATAGCATTTTTTGTAGCTGGTTGTTCAAATACTTGGCATGGCGTAAAAGAAGATACTCATAATGCCAAAGAATGGACTAAAGAAAAGATAAATGATGGAGCTACATATATTAAAGAAAAAACAGAGTAAATTTTAGAGATTATAGTAAATTTTAAGCAAAGTTGGTTATAATCACAAATCTTTAATTCGGGAGATGGCTGAGCGGTCGAAAGCGGCGGTCTTGAAAACCGTTGAGGTGTGAAAGCCTCCTGGGGTTCGAATCCCTATCTCCCGGCCACCTATCTAATTCCTTGTTTATTTTATAAAGCATTACCTAGATTTATCGTTCATAATGGCTATAAAAAAATTTCTATAAATATTCAGTCCAAAATTTACTAAAACTAAAAATAGTAGTAAATTTCTTATTCAAAGTAAGATATTGTAAGATAAGGAAAAGTTTAAGAGTTTTTATATTTTATTTTTGACTATCTTAAATTCTCAAAATAATATTTGTAGTAGCACATCCAAAATACATAATAGGTAGTAATCCTGTGTATAAATATATGTAAAATTAATAATATTGAATAAAGAATTTAAGACGAATTCAAAATAAGAATTTAAACTAAAGCAATCCATGAAAATAGTTTAAAGTTAAAGTGGCGGCTATGTTTTATGTAGTCTAGGTTCTATTTATATTTAATAGATAAAAGTACAACAGACAAAAAATAAACTACTTGCTAATAAATATTTTTTTGAAATATTATTTTGAGAGAATATCTAGCCACATAAAAGTAGCTAGATAAGGAAAAATTTCTAAAAATTTTAGATTTTTAAAAGCTCGGCTTCTTTTTCTTTTACAAGAGTATCGATTTTTGCAGTGTAGGTGTCAGTTATCTTTTGAACCTCATCTTGTCCCTTTTTGCTCTCGTCCTCAGTTATAGCTTTGTCTTTTTCAAGCTTTTTGACTTCATCATTTGCATCTTTTCTTACGTTTCTTATACTAACTTTGGCTTTTTCCCCCATTGATTTTGCATGTTTTGCATTTTCTTGGCGTTGCTCGACGGTCATAGGTGGGAAAAATAGCTTAACACTCTCACCATCACTATTTGGATTGACACCGATATTTGCTGCTTGGATAGCCGATGATATGGCTTTTATCATACTTTTTTCCCAAGGCGTGATAGCGATAGTTGAAGCGTCGCTTGTAAGCACAGTGGCTACTTGGTTAAGTGGAGTTGGCGAACCATAATAATCAACCATTACATGATCTACAATATTAATGTTTACCTTACCCGTTCTAAGCGTTGTAAAGTCACGTTTTAATGAAGCTATTGCTTTTTCGCAGCCTTCTTTTTGTGTTTCGTAAATTTTATTTAGCATTGATGTCCTTTATTAGAAGTTTTGTACTTCGTTGATGATCTACTTTTAGTGATATTAAAACTTTGCGTTTATCGAGCGGTGGGTTAAATTTACACTCAAAAACACCATTTGTCATAGGTACCTTTTTAAAGCCATTAAAGCCAGTCATAAAAAAACTACCTTCGCTAGCATTTGTATCAGTTTTTATAATAAGTTTGTCTATTGCATTATTTTGTGGATAGCTATCTGGAAATATCCACTGGGCATTTAAAAATTTGCTATTAAACGTTAGTGCTATTTTGGTACCGTTCATTACGGGCGTTCTGTAAAGATCAAAAACATCGCTTTTATCTGAAACTGCGCCTGAGTTTTGATTTAAAAGTGCTAAAAAGCCAAATTCCTTTGCAAGAGCAACCACTCTACTATCGATCTCGCCGTAAGGTACTGCGAAGTATTTTGGCTTATAGCCCATGTGTTTTTCAAAGGTTTCAACGCCCTTTTGAAAATCCTCTCTTAATGCCTCATCGCTAAGCTTCGTCATCCTTGGATGAGCGTACGAGTGGTACCCAATCTCGCCATAAGCCTCAAGTTCTTTAATCTGATCAAAATCCAAATAATCGCCATATTTATTTGCACTGGCTTCCACATAAAGCATTAGTGCAAATGGATAGTTATACTCTTTAAATACACTAAGGGCCTTGTCATAGAAACTTTTATAACCATCATCTACAGTGATGACGATCCAGTTATCAGGTATTTTTTCGCCAGCATTTACAGCATCGACTAGCTTTGAGAGTTTAACGACTTCATAGCCATTATTTTTGAAATATTCAAACTGCTCTCTTAAATTTTTAATAGAAATATCAGTGCTTGTATGTCTTGGATCATCAAAGCGATGATAGACTAAAATATGAGCGTCTGCTAAAGCAAATGTTAGCGTCAAGAATGACGCTAAAAGTGTTTTTATCATTGTTATTTTGCTGGAGTTTGTGGTGCACTAGGAGCTGATGGTACGTCGTTTGACTTTGGTATGACTAGAGATTTACTATCGACGCTATCAACGATAGAGCGTTTTAGATCTTTATTGTAGAAGTATCCAAGTGCAAGTGTATTTAAGATAAATAAAATACCTACGATAAAAGTAAATTTAGCTAAAAATCCAGCTGGTCCTTTTGCTCCAAAAAGACTCTCGTTACTTCCGCTATATGCCCCAAGTCCGATAGATGAGCTTTTTTGAAGTAAAACAGCGATAGTTATGATGACAGCTAGAGCAAACTGTAAGATCAAAAATATTAAACTCACGAAATTTCCTTTAAATTTTTAAAAATAATTGGTTGCGATTATACAAGAAAAGATTTAAATTTTTAGTTAAAGTTCTTTTTCAAGCTCATAAAGCTCGTATCTTATGCTTTTAAAAAGCTCGGCTCGCTCTAAATTTATAAGCTTAAAGCACTCTTCAAGCACGCGGGCGCTCTCCTGGGCACGCTTGAAATTTGCAGTGATTATCTCGTCTAAATTTTCTCTAGCTTGCTCGCTTTTTGTGCTAGTTTTTAAGACATCTTCTTGTGAATTTCTAAATTTTAAAAATTCTTTTTGTGGGATCTTTGCTTTATGGCGGAGGGATTTTATTTTGTAGGCGAGCTTAGCGTCATCAAAGACATATCTTTTTATATCTTCAACAACGCGAAGCCCTTCTTTTAGCCTATTTAGATTCGCATCTATCACTCGGTAGATGCGCTCATCTTTAGTCATTTCTATTAAAAATTCCTAAAATTTGTAGCAATGATGTAAATAGATTTACAAAATCAAGATACAAAGCAACTGCACCTTCAACTGGTGTTTCATAGTTTCCACGGATAATATTTTGCGTATCAAAAAGTATATATGCACTAAACAAGATCGATGAGATACTTGCGATTACAAGTTGAAACATTGTACTTTTAACGAAAATATTGATAATAGCTGCTGCAACAATAACAATTAAGGTTATGAACAACATTTTACCCATTGTTGTAAAGTCGCGCTTTGTATTCATTGCAAAGACACTTAACGCACCAAAAGCAACTGTTGTTAGTCCAAATGCTTGAGCCACGATACCAGCACCACTTGGCATAGCAAGGATCGCTGAAAGTAGCGGAGTTAGCGTAAGGCCACTTATAAAAGTAAATGCAAATAGAAGTATTAAATTTAATCCCTCTTTGCGTTTAGCTGCCATTAAGCCAAAAAGTAGTGCAAACTCGACTATAACAAGTCCCCAAAACAAAAATCTATTTGCCGCAAAAACACCAGCAATGCTAATGCCTACATAGGCACCAGCTGTAGCTGAAAGTAGTGATGCTGCAAAAAGTTGATAAGTTTGTTTTATAAAAGTGCTTAGCGAGCTTTGAGAGTACGCAAGTTCTTCTTGATTTTGTTTTGCGTAGTTCCTATCATATAGACTCATTTTATCTCCTTATGAATTTTTGAATGAGTTTAGCCTAAAATAATTAAACAATGAATAAAAAGAATTTTAATAAATTATATTAGTTAAAAATTTATATATTAAAGTATTTTTTAGATTAAATAAAAGTTGCTATAATCGCGTAAAAATATAAAAAATGGAGATAAATTTCTATGGATGACTCGCTACTTGAAGGTGCGGTAAAATTTATGGAAGATGGCTTTTTAGAGCATGAAGAGCTCTTTAAAAGTCTACAAAATAGACAAGACCCACATACCCTTTTTATATCCTGTGTTGATTCAAGAGTAGTACCGAATTTGATAACAAACTGCCTCCCAGGCGAGCTTTTTATGGTGCGAAATATCGCAAACATCGTGCCACCTTATAGAGTGAGCGAGGAATTTTTGGCAACGACTTCTGCTATCGAATATGCATTAGAGCTTTTAAATATCAAAAATATTATTATTTGCGGGCACTCTGACTGTGGTGGATGTGCAGCGCTTTATATGGATGAAAAAAAGCTCAAAACTACACCAAATGTTAGAAATTGGATAAAGCTAATAGAACCAATTAAGAGAGAAGTGCTTAAATTTACAAGCGACGATCCAGCAAAGATGGCGTGGCTAACTGAGAGATTAAATGTGATAAATTCGATCGAAAATATAATGACTTATCCAAATGTAAAAGAGGAGTATGAAAGAGGAAATCTTCAAATTTATGGCTGGCACTACATTATAGAAACCGGTGAAATTTTCAGCTACGATTTAAAAGAGGGCACATTCAAACTTTTAGCAGATAAAAGGGATGAAAATGCGTAAAATTTTAACCATCGTCTTGCTCTCATTTATAATGCTTTTTGGTGCTGAAAATAATAAAACTCAAGAAGAAAATATACTAAGCCTAACAAATCAAATTTTAACTTTAAATAATCAAATCCAAATCATAAAAGCACAGCAAAAAGATACAAACTCAACGAAAGCTGATAATTCAAATTTAGCTGGACTTCAAAAGAAAAAAAATGACCTTTTGGAAAAAATTCCACTATATGTTATGCAGATTGAAGTAACTCAAAACGATATTGATAAATTTATTTTGCAAAAAAATAATTTAGAAAAAAAAGTAGCTAGATTAGAGAAGCAATCAAACAAAGATGCTTACGTTCAAAGTGCTATTGAGCTTGAGAAAATGAAGATAGATTATGCTTATTTATCGGCTTTAATTAATCTTGAAGAGATATTTAAAAAAGGTGCTAAAGCAAACTCTATAAAAGAGGTTATAGATAACGGACTTTTAAATTTACAAACAAATTCTTACGTCAGCATAAAAGAGCTAAAAGATTCGCTAAATGAGACTTCAAGCTCTTACGATAACGCATTTGCCGAGCTTGATCTAAAAAAAGAAACTGATGAGGAAATCTTAATCTATCTTAAAAACAATGCCGATCTTCTAAGCTCAAGCATGATCTTATCAGAGCTAAATTTAGTCGATACGGTCGAATATATAAATAAGCTAACTTCTATAAATTCGGCAAAATTTAACGTTGGCAAGATCGTAGTTATAATCGTAGTATTTTTATTTTTTGTCTCACTTACAAGAATTCTCGCCAAGCTTACATACTGGCTTATGTCACTCATTGCATCGGGCGAAGGTGTAAAGGAGGCAAAGGATCAGATAGTAGATATCGTTAAAAAGCCTATCTCTGCACTTCTTATCATTTATGCACTAAATATTTGTATCGGTGTTGGCTTTTATCCAGTGCCAGTGCCACTAACTCTAGCAAATATTTTTTCGATCGTCTATATAGTCGCATTTTCATGGCTTGTTTTAACTATCCTAAATGGCTATGGCATAGTAATAATCGATAAAATCGCACAAAAGAGTAGACGAAAAGAGGTCGTAAATTTAGTTTTAAAAGTAGTCTATGTAATTGTATTAATAATCGCACTTTTACTAATTCTTCAAAAGCTTGGCTTTGATATATCAGCACTCATAGCTTCACTTGGTATCGGCGGTCTTGCTGTTGCATTTGCGGCAAAAGACATCATCGCAAACTTCTTTGCTTCTGTTATGATGCTTTTTGATAATTCATTTTCGCAAGGTGACTGGATAGTTTGTGGTGATATAGAGGGTACTGTTGTTGAGGTTGGCTTTAGAAAGACGACTATCAGAAGTTTTGATAATGCTTTAATCTTTGTGCCAAACTCAAAGCTAGCAAGTGATCCTGTTAGAAACTGGAGTAGAAGAAAAGTTGGTAGACGTATCAGAATGCTAATAGGCATTGAGTATGGAGCGACAACTGATGAGATTAAAAAATGTGTAGATGATATAAAAACTATGTTGATAAATCATCCAGATATTGCTAAAAGTGAGGATATAACAGCAAAGAAAAAAGGGCTAAAATATAGACAAAGTATAGTTTCAGTTGATGATTATGCTGGATATAAATCAAATTTATTTGTCGTAGTTGATGATTTTGCAGATAGCTCGATAAATATCTTAGTTTATTGTTTTGCAAAGACTATCGTTTGGGGAGAATTTTTAGATGTCAAGCAAGATGTAATGCTAAAGATTATGGATATTTTAAAGCAAAATGGTCTAAATTTCGCATTCCCAAGCCAAAGCTTGTATATTGAAAGTGTCAAAGATAAAATTTAAGGAGAAAACAATGAGTGATGATTTTGACTATGAAGAAGTAGAAGAAGACTACTCTGAATTTAATGACGATGAGGACGATAGTACCGGTAGTTATGACTATAATTACGATGAAAATGACTACAACTACGAAGATAGTGATGAGGACGAAGATAGTTACGACTCTTATTAGAAATACTTAATGAAATTTAATGGAATAAATTTACAGGGAGTTTTGTTTGACACACGATTTTGTAGATCAAAGTAGTTATAAAGCGATCGATGATATCTATAAAACGATATTAGATGTTATGATTGTTGCAAATGCACTATCTTTATTGCTTTTTATGATCATAGCTACACCACTACTTTTTATGTGCTTATTTTTTATAGCAGCTGGAATATTGCTTAGAATAAAATTTGACATAAAATATAGAGTATTAATATCCCTTGCATTTCACCTAAATATCATATTGCTTGTTACTATTATTGTTACTACTATGGGTTGGAATACTGGAATTTGGATAATACTTGTTGGTGTAATTTTTATAAACTACTTCCTAGCGTTTGATTCAAAGAGTCTTACTTATATAATGGCATTTTTAGAATTAATCTTGCTTATACTTCTTTATTTTATTCACAAAGATGAGGCACCACTGATCCCATCGGCTATACGAGGGTCGATAGTTATATGCAGTATTGTTTTTGCTTTTTTTATTGTTTTAAGACTTTCAATGTTTGCAGATATCATCACTTCTAGTGGATATCAGCAAATAAGAAAAGAGACGGAAGAGCTTGAAAAAGACTCAAAGCATGATTTTTTAACGCAGCTTTTAAATAGAAGAACAATAGAAAAAACTTTAAGATTTGAACTAGTTGCTAATAAGGAAAGAAGTGGTAATACAAATTTAGTCATAATGCTAGGCGATATTGATAATTTTAAAAAAATAAACGATACATACGGGCATGACTGCGGTGATGAGGTCTTAAAAGATGTAGCCAGTGCTTTAAAGAAATCATTTAGAGGTAAAGACTATGTTTGCCGCTGGGGTGGAGAAGAATTTTTGATAATCTTGCCCGATACAAAGATAGAATTTATCCACGAAGTGAGTAAAAGACTTAAAAAACAGATAAACAACGCAAAGCTTCCAGATAAAACTCCAGTTACTATGACCTTTGGCATGCTAATATGTGCAAATGGTGTTGAGGTGGATTTTGAGCAAGCCATAACTTTAGTAGACAAGCTGCTTTATGAAGGCAAGCTAAATGGCAAAGACCGTATCGAATTAGAAATTTTAAAAAAGGGCTTGGATGCGTAGAATTTCACTCTATACGGCTCAAAAAATTATCATATTTTCAATATTATTAACTCACGTCTGTTATTTTTTTATTTTTTTATTTATGAAAGAAGAAATTCTAGCAGTTATGAATGTATTTTCAGTAGCAACCTATCTTTTTCTTTTAAGGCTTATTTACGATAGCCCTGAAAATAACAAGATAACAATGGTAATAGTCCAGCTTGAAATTTTATTTCATGCATTAGTTTGTATGCTGACACTTGGATGGGGATATGGATTTGGGTTATTGTTTTTAGCGTCGTCGCTAATACTATTTTTTACTTCATTTACCTATAAATTTTTTAACTACATAATAGTTGCAGTGCAAATAATTTTATCCATAGCCTGCTATGTATATTTAGATGGACAGCCTGTAAAAAATTTTGACGGCTTTAGAGATCTACTTTTTGTTTTTAACTTAAGTATGGTTTGTATATTTTCGGTTGTTGTTTCGTACCTTTTGGAAAGCTCAAATTTATTTATATTTTTAAGTATCTTAGAGGAAAAAGAGATGGCTGAAAATATCTTAAATCACGATCCATTAACAGGGCTTTTAAATCGTACTTCGATGCAGAAAATTTTAAGCCAAAACGATCTATATAAAAATAGGGACTTTGCTATCGTTATGTGCGATATTGATAACTTTAAAAAAATAAATGACACTTATGGACACGGCGCAGGAGATGCTGTTTTAAAAAGCTTATCAGGCATATTTAAAAACACATTTAGAGATAAAGATAGAGTAGCTAGATTTGGCGGAGAAGAATTTTTAGCAGTCGTCTTGGGCGTAAAAAAAGACGCAGCTGTAAGTATCGTAGAACGTGTTAGAGAGACTTTGAGTAAAAATATAGTTGAGTTTGAAAACATAAAGATCAACGCAACTATGACTTTTGGAGTAGTTGCTCATGATGGTACGGGAGAATTTAACTTAGAAAAGATGATAAAACAAGCTGATAATCTACTTTATGTTGGTAAGCGAAGTGGTAAAAATATTGTTATGAGTGCAGATTACGACCCAAAAGTATAAATTTAGAGGCAAGAGCCTCTAAATTTTAATGTCCATACATTATGTTTGGCAACCAAAGAGAAATTTGTGGTATATAAGTAACCAAGATAAGGCCAAAGAACAAAGTAAGTGTCCAAGGCAAGCATGCCATGATGACCTCTTTTAAGTTCATATTTGTAAGACCGCTTGCGACAAATAAATTTAGTCCAACAGGCGGAGTCACCATACCTATCTCCATATTTACAACTAAGATAATGCCAAAATGTATCGGATCTATGCCAAGTTGCGTTGAAATCGGAAGCAATAGTGGCACCATGATCATGATAACGCTTGAAGGCTCCATAAATTGACCCATGATAAAGAGCAGGATATTTACAAATATCAAAAATCCTATCATACCAATATTTGCGTCAAGTATCATCGAAGCGATCGCTTGAGGGATCTGCTCGCTAGTTAGCAAATATGCAAAAACAACGGCGTTTGCGATAATGAAAAATATCATAGCTGTTGTAAGAGCCGAGTCTAGGCAGATGTCCCAAAGATCTTTTATCTTTATATCTCTATAGATAAAAAGTGAGATAAATAGCGCATAGACCGCACTTGCCGCAGCAGCTTCAGTAGGAGTGAATATGCCTCCATAAATTCCGCCAATGACTACGACGACGATTAGTAAAGCCCAAAATGCTTTTGCAAATTTTTGCACTCTTACTTTAAATGGCTCAGCCTTAGTAGCTTTAAAGCCAAGCTTTTTTGCGCCAACATAGGTTTGAACGAGCATAAAAGCTCCAAGCATAAGACCTGGCACAACACCCGCCATAAAGAGCTTACCAATACTTACCTCAGCAGTTACGCCATAAACTATCATAACAACTGAAGGTGGGATCAAAATTCCAAGCGAGCCAGCCGTTGTTATGCCGCCCACTGCGTACTCTTTTGGATAGCCAGCCTCTTTTATCGCTGCAAACATAATTGAGCCAATAGCTACAACCGTCGCAGGCGAGCTTCCAGAGACCGCTGCAAAGATGATGCAGGCAAATATCGCACTCATAGGCAAACCACCTGGCAAGTGTCCGACCATAGACTTTGCAAAGTCGATAATACGCCTTGCTGAGCCGCCTTTACTTAGTAAATTTCCAGCCAAGATAAACATCGGTATCGCCATTAGCGAAAATTTATTGATACCATCAAATATAAGCTGTGGGATCGTAGCGATGTCTATGTCTGTAAAAAATATCATCGTTAAAACAGTGCTAGTTCCCAGTGAAACAGCCACTGGCACGCCTATTAGCATCAGTGCAAAAAGTAGGATAAATAAAAATGCTATTGTCATCTTTTTTCTCCTTAGTCTTTGACTACGCTACCATGAGCTAGCTCATGTGCTTCGTTACTCACAACTTTTTCAGCAGGCGTTAGAGCTACTTTTATGGCTTTTTCAGTCGAGCGGTAGCTAGCTGTAACGAAGGCTATTGGAAGTACTACCATAGGTACCCATTGTGGTATGCCAAGATCTATTATCATCTGCTCGATCTCGTGAAGAATTTGTAGATAATCAATCGAATAAACAGCGATAAATAACAAAAACACAGTAGTTAGTACATGAGAGAAGATTAAACATGCTTTTGCAAGGGCTGGTGGAAATTTTTCCACCAAAATAGTTACACTGACGTGAATGCCCTTATTAAAGCCATATGCCGCGGCAAAAAACGCCGACCAGATAAAAAGATAGTTTGATAGCTCGCTCGCCCAAGACCAGCTTTTATCGAAAAAATATCTAGCCATAACATTTGCAAAGGCTAGCAATGTTCCACTTGCGAGCCCAACTACTGCGATAGTTTTATTTAGTGAGGCTATCGCTATATCAAGGACATTAAAAAAGCTCTTCATTATTTTGTCCCAAGAGTCTTTTCTATAAGGTCTTTACCGATAACATCGTAAAATTTAGGATAGATTGATTGCATAACCTTCTGCCACTCAGCCTTTTGTGTATCATCGATCTTATAAATTTCTAGTTTTTTACTAGCAGCGATGTATTTTTCAAGCTCAGCTATGACGTGAGCGTCCTCTTTTGCTGTCTCTTCTCTCTCAAAAGCTGTTGCTTCGCTTAGGGCTTGTTTTACATTTGCTTTTAGATCATCTGGTAGCTTGCTCCAAAATTTATCGCTCATAACGACTAAATAGCCCAAATATCCGTGGCTTGAAAGTGTAAGCGAGCTTTGAACTTCGTGAAATTTTGAGTTATAGAAATTTGAAAGTGGGTTTTCTGTCGCATCAACTACGCCTTGTTGAAGTGCAGAGTAAACCTCTGAAAATGGTAAAACTTGTGGGTTGCCACCAACTACTTTAATTTGTTCTTCAAGTACCTTTGAGCTTTGGATTCTAAATTTTTGTCCTTTTGCATCTTCTGGCACAAGAACTGGCTTTTTGCTTGAGCTAAAATGCTTAAATCCAGCATCCCAATAATCAAGCGCCACAAAGCCTTTTTTTGTAACAAGGGCTTTTAGCTCCTCGCCGACCTCGCCATCTTGGACCTTATGAAGGTGCTCTGCATCTTTAAAGATGAAAGGTAGGTCAAATAGCTGAAACTGCGGCACGATAGGCGTAAATTTTGAAAAACTTGGAGCTGCCATTTGAACATTGCCAAGCTTTAACGCGCCAAAAACTCTATCGTCGTCAAGTAGCTGAGCTGATGGAAAAACTTGAACTTTTAATTTACCGCCGCTTAGCTCCTCAGCACGTTTAGCAAAAAAGTCAGCTGCCTTGCCTTTTGGTGTAGAAGCTGCAACAACGTGAGCAAATTTGATCGTATAGACCTTGTCTGCACCAAATGCTAAGCCACTGATGGCACAAGTAAAAAGTAAAGCTTGTAAGAATTTCATCTTTTATCCTTTGTAATGGTGGGGTAACACTTGCTTCACTTGAACTTGCATCTAACGCAACCAAAGAGGCTAAACTAATTGCAGTTAGTTTCATTTTTTTTCCTTATACGATTTTGTTACCATGATTATAATCTATATATTTTAATTTAAAGCTTAACAAATCATACACTTTTTAATTTTTGTTATCATCAGTTTACTGATTTTAACTAAAAAAGTATATTTTGATGATTTGGCCCTTACAAAGTATCTTAAAAAGTGGA
>NZ_PPAF01000005.1 GCF_002913045.1 Campylobacter concisus
GACGCTCATATCATCACTTTTTAGCTTGTCGCGACACCCCAGCATGATAGCGTTCTGCCGCTCGTGTTTGGGTCTATCTTTTACCTCTTCTAGCATAACGTAAGCAGTTACAGTATAAGGCTGCGTGGCATCTGTGAATACAAGGATGAAGAAGGCGTACGCTCCCTGAGGATCGGCATTTATGCGTGACATTTGATCATTTAGTTTAACTTTGCTAGCTTGCAGGCTACGTGAAGGATCAATGTTACAGTAGATGATAAACTCCGACATATCCTCGCCTGGCATGAAGTCAGCGCCTACAAACTTAGTCAGTTCAAACCAGCAAACAACGACCTCAAACGTTATGTCTACAAATACCACTTTTACTCAAATCGCCCAAGCTAAAAATTTGTCATTGAAATTTTCAATTGCCTCCATAAATTGCTCGCTTTATAGACAACAGCCACTTTGTTTGTCATTTACAAACCTACCACCAAGCGTTGGTCCAAGAACTTTACTCACCAACAATAAAATCACGATGCAAGCTGCAACGCTCATCCACAATTCATTTAGAG
>NZ_PPAF01000006.1 GCF_002913045.1 Campylobacter concisus
TGCCAGCTGTAAGAGTTAAGGTTGTCTTTTCTCCATTAGTCATATCTAGTTTTTCGATATTTTTAACATGGCTAAAGTCTATGCTATTGTCAGCTACTTTTAATGTATCAAATCCGGCTCCGCCGTCGATTTTTGTATCATTCAAGATCGCACCCTTTTCTATCGTGATCTCATCGGTGCCTGCTCCGGCTTCGATTTTTGTGTCATTCATTAAGTTTGCGCCTTTTTTGATAAAGATCTTATCATCACCGATTTCGCTATTTATATAGCCATGATCAAATTTCGAACCAGCATTAACGTAAATTTCATCATTACCTGCTCCACCATTTACGCCACCATCTTTGAATTCTGCTCCATTAACGTATACCTTGTCGTTGCCTTCATGTGCATATACGTTACCGCCGATAAATTTAGCACCACTTTCTAGCGTTATAGTATCATTGCCATCTCCAGCTTGTATATAAGATGCTTCTTGAAAAATAGTTCCACTTTTTATAGTAATTTCATCATTGCCGTCACCGGTACTTAGATTAGATAGTTCACCGTTACTACCCTTTTTGAACATAGTATTTGTGATTTCTACTATATCTTTATCAGCTCCAGTATCCAAAGAAGATCCTTCAAATGTTATACGATCTGTAACGCCTGTTTTACCAGCATTGATCTTTATAGTTTCTTCTCCAGCACCCGTGCTAATAACAGTACGAGTTAGCGTTACTCCACTAGCGATATTTACAGTATCTATACCGCCCTCGGTCGTAATATTTGATTGCTTACCAACATCAGCGGTAATATTAGCATTGATATTTACAGTATCTTTGTCAGCTCCCGTATTTATATCAATCTTATCTATTATCGCACCAGCATTAATGTTAACTGTATCCTCGCCCTCAACAGTTATAATGGTAGAATTTTTTAGCGTTCCGTCAATATTTACGGTATCTTTAAATTTATTGCCCCAAATAGTCTTTGCATCTAAATTAGTAACATTTGAAATATCTATCTTATTTTCGCCATTTCCACCAGATATTCCGCCTATATGAGAATTTTTAATTTTCATTCCATCATTACCGCCCCATATACCGCCTTCTACGACTCCCTCAACAGTAGAGTTTTCAACAGTAATGTTATCCTTATCAGAATCTGTAGCTCCGCCATATATGCTAGGGCTTTCGCCACGTCCGCCACTAACGTATCCTTTTACTTTTGCGCCGTCTAAAATTTTAATAGTATCGCTATCTTCGTTACCCTCTATGTTTTCAGTTACGACGGTACCGGTATCTTTTACGGTTATTTTGTCGTTACCCCATCTTCCGACTATACCGTCTACTTTAGCGCCTTTTTCTACCAATATCTCGTCATCGCCGCCTCTACCGTTTATACCGCTAACGTAAGTTCCGCTATCGCTTACGGTTACCTTATCGTTTCCTTCGTCGGCCTGTATAAGACCTACTTTTGCGCCTTTATCCACGGTTATATCGTCGTCTCCGTTGCCGGCGCCTATGAATCTGACCTGCGTTCCGTTTCCGCTTACTTTTATGGTATCACCAGCAGCACCGTTATCTTCTATATCTATATTTTTTCCTTGGCTTGCTTGATATGCTTTTTCATGTACATCATTTTTAGTTTTATTATCACCTAGTAATGTATCTACTTTTGAGCCACCCTCTACGGTTATATTATCGCTTCCTGAACCGCCGGAAACGCCAAAGACTTTGGCACCGTTTTTGAGATCAACGTTATCGTTTCCAACTCCTCCAAGCACAGACGCTATTTGTGCACCGTCTACGGTTATATTATCTATATTATCCGATCCAAACACTCTTAAACTTGGATTAGGATTTACTATCTTAGCTACTGAGCCATCATCTGGATAGTTTGAAGCTTTTGCTGTGCTAGTTACTGCTAGGTCTTTAGCATCATCTTGACCAATAGCTAGTTTACCATCATTGCTTACATACCAACCGTCTTTATGTTGGAATGCACTAGGAGTAGTAGGATCATCAGGAGTTAGATAATCTCTACCATCAGTATGTCTATATACATGATATCCATTAGGTATAGAGTTATAAAATGAAGCTAATAGTCTAGAAGATGTACTCTCTCCTACATATGCTGACAAAGGAATTTTTATACTTCCTGCTGGTAAAGTAGGTTCTATTGCTCCAGCCCCAACAGCACTTCCTCCACTTACACCAAAGCTATTATCTCCACCTGCTGCTAGAGATAAAGCATCTATGC
>NZ_PPAF01000007.1 GCF_002913045.1 Campylobacter concisus
GCTCTAACGTGCCAACCCAGCCAAGCGCTATTATAAGCTTGCGGCGAAAGGCATCATTTGTCTCCGAAAAAGAGGTGATTTGAGGGATAAGGCGGTCACAAAACGCGGTGTAAAAATCTCTATGCTTAGATTTAGTGAGGATTTGCGCTATAAGATAGATGGTTTCTATTTTTAGTTTTTGATCGCTCTTTTTGGCTAAGCGCTCAAACAAAAACTCCAGCCCAGCGCCTCCATGCCTATCAAAGCTGCTTTCTAAATTTAGCTGCCAGCCCTCTTGCCACGCTTTGCAAATGAGCTCATAGTGATATGCTAGCTCGCTACTAGCGCCTAAATTTGCTATAAATTTGATCCTTTTGCCATCTGGGAAATTCTCTTTTTCTAACTCCAGATATTCTTTTTCAAGATCATGTAAATTTGGCACTAAATTTTACTTTGTCATCTCAAGTTTGGCTTTGCAGGCATCTTTGTAAGCACTTGTGAAATTTGAACCAACGCATTCGTTTAGATAGGGCTTAGCC